>NZ_JBYNRX010000007.1:0-25838 GCF_057785375.1 Roseiflexus sp. | reverse complement strand
GCGAGGCGAGAGGTGCGAGGCGAGAGGTGCGAGGCGAGAGGTGCGAGGCGAGAGGTGCGAGGCGAGAGGTGCGAGGCGAGAGGTGCGAGGCGAGAGGTGCGAGGCGAGAGGTGCGAGGGGTGAAGGTGGGAAGGTTACAGGTAGAGGCGTTGCACCGCAACGCCTGTGGACTGTCACCACTGGACGACGGGCATACTCCTGTTCTTCACCCTGCCCGACGAGTCGCCAGGGTCAGACGCAGAACGCGAGTAGTGACAGTCACGACGGGGCGACAGGGTTCTCGGTTCTCAGTTCTCAGTTTTCGGTTCTCCTACCCCCTGACCCCCTCCACCACATCCACCGGTCCCCCCGCAACTCCATGCAACCGCACCGCCACACCCCGGTAGAGTCCCGCAGCAACGACGGCAGCGACGCCATAGAACAGCGCTGCACACGCCATTGCCACAGTAAACGTGCTCGCCATGCTGACGATGATCACGAGAGTTGAGCCGACGACCGAAAAGACGCCGTTCATCCCCCATGCCCATGGCACCAGATCCGCGCCATGCGTGCCGAGTTGCCGTAGACCGGTTGGGAACGGCATGCCCATGAGCAACGCAAGCGGCGCAATCATCAGCACGCTCACCGCCATACGCGCGGCGTCCGGCAGGTGCAGCAGCGCCCGGAACAGCGGCGGCAGCGCCGCAATGTACACGCCAACGGCGATGACGACTGCAATCAGCGCCATGCGCAGGTGGGCGGGACTGTCGATCCATCGGCGGCTGAGCAGGCTTCCTACCGCCGAGAAGAGCAGCATGCTGAAGATCGTCGTCGTGATGGCGCTCGTGGGATAGCCGATGAACAAGGTAAACCGCTGGATCAGCACAATCTGCACGAAAATGTAGCCAATTCCCAGGGCGCTGAAGTAGACCAGCATGGGGCGCGCCAGCGGCGACTGCAACCCGCGCCGGTTATGGCGCCACAGCGGCGCCACAATGAACGCTGCCGCACTCGCCAGCGCAAAGCCGGACATGACAATCAGAATGAGATTCCCTATCGGGAAGCGGTTGAGTTTGCCAGTGAACGCCTGGTCGAAGGTCAGATGACTCCACTTAAAGTAGTTGTAAAAGAACGGATTGTCATCCGTCACCGGGAAGATGTTGAACTGATACGCCTCCTCGAAGGCGCGCGGATCAGGCGCGTAGAGGTACTCCGCATACGCGGTATTGAGCTGCTGCAACGGATCGTGCAGCATGATGAATGCATTAGCATCCGCCCATGCCCGCAGCCGCTCGATTGCTTCCGGCAGAAACGGCGACGGCGACACCAGCAGCGTCGCCTGAGTATTCGTGTCATTGGCGACAATGGCGATGTGTGCGGCAGGATCGGCGATGCCGCGTCGCCGCAGCGCCTCGGCAGCCAGCGCCGTGATTCGCAACATTTCGCGCGGCGGTTGATCGACATTGCGCGTCCAGGCAAAGACCCCCTGCGGATTGAGCCGGTTCAGGATGAGCGTAAACGAGTCGACGGTGTAGAGATAGGACTCGGAAAGGACGTATGCGCCGCCGGAAAGCGCCACCAGATTATCGAGACCAATTCCCTGGATGAGGTCATAGGTGGCGGCATCGCGCGTCAGGAAACTGCGCCCTTCTGCAACGACAATCCGCGTGGAGGGATGCCCGGCGAGATTGCCGCTGAACTCACGATACGGTCCTTCCAGCAACTTCACAACGTCCGCATTCAATTCGATGGCGGTAATCTGCTGAGTGCCGTACAATCGCGCCAACAGAATATCGAGACCGCCGCCGACGCCGATCTTCAAGGCGGTGTCGTGCTTCAACCCCATCTGGTACGGCGCACTGATGATTGCGTGGTCGAGGAAGCGGAAACGTTGGAGATCTGCGTCCGTTCCATCAAACCGGTACATGCCGGTCATCGAAGTGCCGTCAAGCGTTACCAGTTTCAGGTCGTACAGCGGCGCGCGCTGAAACTCGTCGCTTGCCAGATACACCTTGCTGATGCCGCCGACGATCATCGGCTCCTTCACCTGAATGGTCGGCATCACATCAACGCGCCCCACCGGGTTCCAGCGCGTATACTCCAGGCGCGCACTGAAGTGTTGCTGCGCCCATCCAAGTTCTTTCGAGCCGGGCACCGGCAGATGCAATGGCGTCCCAAAGAGGAGCCAGCCGACCAGCGCAACCTGACCGGCGCTCAGCATGGCAGCGCCAATGCGCCAGCGTCGCCACAGCGCAATGCCAAACAGCCAACTGCCTGCCAGCGTAAGCAGCGCCGTCAGCACAATTGTCGCCGGACCGCCAATCGCCTGGATGACCCACACGATCGCCAGCGTCGCCACACCCGCTCCCAGCATGTCGGCGAAGTAGAGGCGATGCGCTTCTTTGTGCCACAAGGTAAACACGCCGGAAACAATCAACCCGCCGAGGAAGAATGTCGTGAACAATCCGGCAAAATAGAGCGCCAGACCGATCAGGGTTTGCACAATCTGGCTGCCGCGCAACGGATCAATGGCGACGCTGCCGATAATCGCCAGGTTGAGCAGCACCGCCAGACTATACACAACAACGAGTTTCCCCAGCCGGCGCTCAAGCTTCGCCGCGTCCCACGCGCGCACCGCCAGAAACGTGCCGGACGCGCCGCCGCCAAGCAATGCCACCCCAATGATCAGGTAGGTAAAATGGTGCCAGATCATGATCGAAAAGATGCGAGTGAACGTCACCTGCAACGCCAGAATACTCGCCGTCACCAGCGCCAGCCCCAGATACCTGCGCCAGGAAGAATGTTGAACATTCGTCATAGATTAGGTCTCCCTCTTCTTTAATGTATCGCCCACTCCACAGGCGCAGATGCGACCCTGCCGAGCGCCCGCCGGATCAGAGCAGCATCGCTCGACTATTTCATGACAACTCGACTGAAACAACTCCTGACGATGCTGTGATGAGCGACGCCAGCGTGGCGGAGGGCGCACCTTTCTGCGGGTGCAGTCATGATTTGACAGGAACCACTGCGGTTCTGGCAGACGGCGCCTGCGCGGACGTAAACGCCCGCGCTGAGTGGACGAAGCCCCGCTGACGCGGGGCTGGCGCGGTGCGGACGCATGCGCCGGAGCGAGGGCGCGACAGCGCCCTTCGTGCGCGCCGCCCGACGGTTCAGCGTCGGGCGGCGCGGCGGGTTGCCGCCTGACAATTCATGCCTGCACCCCCTTTCTGCCAGGATGCGATGTGCCCTGGTGCAGCGACTCGCGGAGTCGTTGCTGCACGCTGAGAAAAGTATCGTCTCTTTGGATTTCTTTCCGCCCATTTGGTCAGACGCAGACCAGTCTCATGAGATTCGGGTTTCTCTTCGGTATTTCTGTGAGGATACCGTTCTGCCACGCCTGAAGGTAACGCTCTGGCGTCGATCGTCACCTCCGCCAATCTCAGGATGTGGAGTTTTTTCAAACGCGATGAACGTTTTCCTCGTCCAGAAGCCTTTCTCTTCCTCACCCCCCGCTCCCTCTCCAGCGCTGCTGGAGAGGGGGCATTGAGGCATTCTAATACCCAAGAACGGACGGTTCAACATGAGGGCTTGCCGGAAAATACACCCTTGCAGCGCCGAACGGCGCGAAAGAGAAATATCGCAAAAGCGACCGCTCTCATTTCCCTCTGTGCCCTCTGTGCCTCTGTGGTTCAAAAGAGCAGGCATCACAGCGCGGAGCGGCGCGCAATATCGCACAGGCGACTGCTCGCATTTCCCTCTGCGCCCTCTGTGCCTCTGTGGTTCAAAAGAGCAGGCATCAAATCGCCGAATGGAGCACCGCAGTTACCGGTAATACGCCCGCACCTGTCTTCGCCCCTCAGCCAGCGCCGCTGCGCCATAGGCGACGCCCCCAACACGCTTCTGCTCGGCGCTCGCCGGCACACCATTGATGGTCACCTGGCGCAGGGGACGCTGGCGGTGCTCCAGCGGCAGCAGCAGCGCCAACGCGTGCTGTGACTCGGTACCGACAACCGTCTCAAACGTCAATGCGCCTTCAGTTTCATCCCATGTCAGGCCACGCATCTCCGCCTGGTCACGCATCTCGGTGAATGCCAGCCATTGCTCGGCAGACATGATCGGCACACTGTGCGATGCGGCATACTCGAGCACCCGGTCGAACCAGGCGCTCACCATCTCCGCCTTCTCGCCGCCAAAGGCGAACGGGTCGATATGGCACTGCAACCCGAGCGCCGATGGATACCGCTCCACTGCCGCATCGATCTGCCGACACGCAATGGCAATCGCTTCGTTGACATCCACCCCCATCTCATAACCGGTGTCGAATACTCGCATCAGATGCTCATCGACAATGTGCGTATGCTGCTGGTAGACGCGCAACAGATTTCCCTGCTCATCGACGAAAGGCATCGACAGTCCGCTGCCGGTCAGATACCCGTGAACCCAGCACCCATCCGCGCGACGCACGAGCGGACCGCTATGGTAGTGGTCGAGGCTCATGCGCAGACCGTACTGCGCCTGCACCCGCGCCGTCTCAACCCATCCCGACCAGAGCACCCGATGGGTGCGCACGGTCGGCTCAGCCGGTCCGTACCCCAGTTTGATGAAGGTGTTCCAGTACTCGTGATACCCCTTGCCAACCCCCTGTTCGACGTAGGGATGCAAGCCAAATCCATGACCACTATCGCGCCAGCGCGCCACATCTTTTGGTGTCGGGTACCCTGAGTCGTCGGTGAAGACCGCGCCGGCGACCGGCAGTTCCGCTGCCCACCAGCGCACCCGGCGCAGTGTCCGCGACCGATTGCTCATGGGCGGCGGGGCATAGTAGACCGAGAGCGCACCGTCGTACCGATGCACCAAGTCCAGCGCTGCATCGATGTGTGACGCCAGCAGGCCATGGGCATCGCCAGTTGCCACCAGCACCGCAGCAGCGCCAGCCGGCAAATACCACAGACGCGGCAGCGGCGCGTCACCCGCCAGCGCATGCACCATGGTTGCAAGCAACCGCTGCTGTTCGTCCGCCTGTGGAATCTCGATGCGGTCGAGGTCGATCCACTCCACGAACAGGTCAACCGTCCGAACCCCTTCCATCCCGTCGCGTTCCTGGTTTGCCGCTGCCGGATTCCCCTGACGGATGAGGGCGATGTTCCAGGGCAGATCAAATGCCCAGAGTGCGGCAATACCTTTCCCGGCGCGCGCCACCGTGACGGCGGGGTAGGATGTCCGGCTGCCGTCACGGCGGGCTATCCAGGCAATTGCCTCGGCGCCGGACAGTTCGTATTGCGCCATCGAGGTATGGACCTGAAGCGCCTGCGTGACGATGCCCTGTGCGAGCGGATGATCGGCGACTGAGAGCAAGCCATCGGTCACCTCACCCCCCAGCGCACGCACGCCCATGAGGCCGGCGAGGCGCGAATCGGGACGGAACGCGATCAGATGCCCGCCATTCAGCACATACGCGCGAAACAGATCGGCGGCTTCTGCGGGAAGCGGACCGGCTGCCAGGAGCACGAGCGGAAACTGCGCCAGTAGCGCCCGATCAAGAGCGTCAAGGCGCGCCATCCGAAACGCCACAAACCCTTCGGCGCGCAGAATGGCGCCGAGATACGCGCCAAACGACGGCTGCGCCCCCGGATTCGTCACCAGCAGGATAGGCGCGTCCGGCACTGGTTTGCCGGCAACCGGCGTCTGAAAGACCGACGACTCGGAGTAGGGCGGGGGAAGCGGGGCGTTGGCGACGGCATATCCTGTTGCGCCAAGCGCCCCCGCCGCCGCCGTACACGCACACGTCTGCAGGAAGCGACGGCGGGAGATGATTGGGCGATGTGGGCGTTTCGTCATAGCCATTGGTAGGAATTAAATCCGGTATGCGGGCTTGCGAATAAATGCGCGCCTGTGGGCCTCCGGCCGGCCACCCGCTTGCGCGGGGGGGACAGCGTCGGCGCAGGCCGACGCCCGGCGCGCACACGCCCCAAGGCGCGGTTTCAACCGCCAGCCAGGGTATGCCGATTTTAGATGGTTAATCTTCATCATGCCCGCACGAGCGCGCCTGCCGGGGACGACGCAGCGCAGCGCGGCAGGCGCGTCGGGGCAAAGGCCCTACGACACCGCCGCAGTCTGCACATTCTCGGCGTTCGTAGCGGCTCCCGGCACACCGTTGCCGCTGAGGTCGCGCGCTGCCAGACCCTCGCGTACGCTCAATTCCGCCAGTACGCGCGCCAGGCTCCAGGCGCTCACCAGTTGCACGCCGGTCAGCACCAGCAGCGCACTGACCACCGGCGCAAACCACGACACCTGCAATGCCGGGTTGGTCAGATCGAAGGCGACCGCAGCAATGTAGATGACGATACCCAGCAGAACCGCCACCATCCCCAGCCACCAGTAGTGCTTCTCGATCTTGCGTCCATTACCGCGCGGACCGAACATGCCCTGCCGGATTGGGCGCTTGTGGAACAGCGCAACGATGTAACTGAACGACGTGCCGGTAGTGTACAGCGTCACACCGGCGACCGCCAGCACCAGCGCGCCGAACAGACGCGGGAAGGAGACGACCGAGTCGATGCCGAGCGCCTGCATGCCGAACGCCAGCGCCATCAGCACCACGCTGAGGAGGAGCAGCAATGCGCCGATGCCGCCAAAGATCCGCACTGGATTGTAGGTCAGCGCCGTCCACACAATGCTCTTGAAAAAGCGCAGCCCGTCGCGCACCACGCTCAGTTTGCTGCGCCCGGAACGCTCCTTATACGGGATGGGCACTTCGACCATGCGCAGGTTCTCGTGCAGCGCGCGCGTGCTCATCGCCGGCGTGAAGTCGAGCGTATCAGGCAGCGGATAGAGGACCGGCAGCGCTTCGCGCCGGATGATCCGCTGGCCACTGGCGCTATCGCTAATGCGCACACCCGCGACGAGCGAGAGCAGGTTGGCGAAAATGAAATTTCCGATACGTCGCACCAGCGGCATCTCGCTCGTCGCACCCGCCATGCGGCTGCCGATCACCAGGTCGGCGCCATCGAGCGCCACTTTGCACATCTGCGGAAAATATTCCGGCGGATAGGTGCTGTCCGCATCGAGAAATCCGAGCAGATCGCCGCTCGCCGCCTGAAAGCCGGTCTTCAACGCCCCGCCGTACCCTTTGTTGGGCTGTTGAATCAGACGTACCCGCGGCACATAGCGCCGCACAATCTCTGCCGTGCGATCGCGCGAACCGTCATCGACTACAATACACTCCAGCGCATCGACGCCGTACTTCGGCAATTCAGGCTCAATCGCCAGCACACGCTCGACAATCGCCGCAATCCCATCTTCTTCGTTATACGCCGGGATCACCACCGATAAGGTTGTCATACGCCTGATTCCTCCTCACACGCACCTGTTCCAACGCGCCGTCAACGACGCGTCCCAGGCATATCCACGTTGTCTCACTGCCAGAGATCGTGGCATGGAGATATGACAATCGGATGACGCCGGGGGAAGTGCGGCGTGAGGGGTGCGTCAGATGTCGGATGCGTCACCACCCGGTAGAGGCGATAGGCGCCATGTTCAACCACCAGATGAGCACAGGGGCTGGCGATGATGTCGTGATACATGTTTGTCCACGCGCCAAAACCGCCTACCAGGACGTAGTCTGGAGACGTGGGGAGATCATCTCTCACCTTCTCAGGCAATTGCTGGCGGAGGATCAGGTGACGGGTATATTCATTTGCAACACGTGTCGACGGATAGCTGCGAAGACGCCAGGGACGATCACGGCAAGCCAGCCTGCCCTGCGATAGTACAGTCGATCTAGAGCCAGGATTACTCCCAATGCAACAGGAATGAGAATGAGCGCCTGCGACTTGGTAATCATCGCCAGGCCCCAGGCAATGCCGCTCAATGCCCAGGCAAGCGGAGCATGCGCTTCGCGCTCCAGCGAACGAAACCAGATCAGAAGCCCGAGCAGCATGAACGCGAGCGCGGGAACCTCGCCCAATGTCTGGCGCGCCATCGGCACAAAACTGGCATAGAGGTCGTATGTGCCTGCCAGCAGCAACAGTGTCGCCAGCACGGCGCCGTGATCCCCGGCAAGCCGTCGCGCCACAAGAACAAACATCACAACAGCCAGCGCTGCAAACGGAAGCATGATCATGCGCGCCAGCCAGATACTCGGACCAAGTATGCGGTAAGCGACAGCGATGGGAATGATAACGGTCGGTCCGGTCTGGATCGCCGGATCGAGAATCCGCGGACTGTCCGGGTCTGGCAATGCGTACAGGCCGCTTCGCGCAAGCGTAGCGGCTGCGCCTGCATTCAGGCCCTCGTCAAACCAGGGATGGGGGTAGAGTGGCTGATTGATGCACAGAAGGCAAACAATTGCCAGCACGCCAGCAGTCAGCCCAACCAGACGGTAGAATGGTAAGCGAAGATTGAGCGCCATAGCGTTGACGTCACAACGCCACAATGCTGTTGAAATGGCGCCATTGCCCCATCGGAATACGAATCAATACACCGGAACCTTCGCCGGCGCCACCGGCTGGCTGCGCAGGTCGCGGACGATGCGCGCCGGATTGCCGACCGCGACGCAATAGTCGGGCACATCGCGGGTCACGACCGCGCCCGCGCCGACGACGGCATTTTTCCCAATGCGCACGCCATCGAGAATAATCGCGCCGCCGCCGATCCAGGCGCCGTCTTCGACCGTGATTCCCTGACAGGTGATCCCTTGCAGGCTGATCGGTCTGCTGGTGTCGTGGTACACGTGGTTCACCGCCAGCATTTGCACCAGTGGCGCCAGAAAGACGTCGTCGCCGATCGTGATGCCTCCCTGCCCGCGCAGGATGCACGCCTCGCCGATCAGAGACCGGGCGCCGATTCGAATGCCGGCATGCGGCAGATCGCGGAAGTTGTACACGTGGAGAATGGCATTCTTCATCACATAACTCTCGGCGCCAATCGAGATGCCGCCAGGACAGGCATGCAGATAGACGCCGTGGTCGAGGTACACGCCGCGCCCGAGGCGCACATTGTCGGCAAATCGGATGCGCACGCCCTCCTCGATGGCTGCCACGCCGTCGATGTGCATTATCGCGCGATACACGACTGCGCGTACCCCAATCCCGACAATCCCCGGAATCCACCCGGCCGCAGCCTGGACGACCTGTTCCCAGACATACCGGCTCATCGACGACGACTGGCGCGAAAGATAGAGGTTGACCTGTTTCATGGCTGTCTGCTGCGTTTACGGCTTCTGGCGCCGCGCACACGATGAGATCGCGCTCCTGTGGAAGACACCGCTGGCGTCTGATGCTTTTTATGCTCACGTTGAGGCTGTTTAGCCTCCTGTTGTCCAGGTGTCTGTGCTGCGGCAAGCGCATCATCAGCAGCCGTGCGCTCTATCTCGCGGGCTGAGCCTGTCGCAGCCCGCCGTTCTTCCGCGCCCGACAGCCCGCCATCAGCAACCGTGCGTTCAGCGCCATTCCTCCAGTGCGCTGGTGTGTGATCGTCGCTTTGCGGTGAAGTATTATCGCCCGCGTTTTCGTCCGTTTGCCGCATGGCGTCATTCAGCGGCGTAACGAGCACACGCTCCTCGTTCGCATCAGGCACAGGCGGCGGCGTGAGAATCACATGCTCAGCTTCGGGCATGTCGGATGTATCGACATCAAAAACGATCGGCGCTCCGGCAGGGGGCGAGTGCGAAGCCCCACCCACATGACCACGCTGAGCGGAAGCGTCGGCGCCGTTGCCCGATAGATCCGGCAACGCAGGAGATCGCTTCCAGGGCCAGGCGCCGAGCAACGGTCGGCGAACTGTTTCGAGCGCAGCTGGTTCGAGCAGCACTGCGCCCATCAGATGAGAGCGCTGGTCCTTCTGAAGGCGCTGTTTGCTCTGCACCAGTATGTCCTGTTCATCAGCCGCCGGGTCCACAACGACAACCACGCCATCCACGTGAGGCGCCAGCAATGCCGCATCAGGTCCCGCCATCGCCGCCGGTCCATCGAAAATGACAATGTCGGCGACACTGGTGAACAGGTGGGTCAACTCGTGCCAGCGGCGCGAACTCAACATCGCCGGTTGGGCATCGAGGGTCGGCGCCACCGGAAGAAATGCAACATTCGGCATTGCCGAAGGGACAAGGCGCTTCCGCAACTCCTGGTGATCCCCGGCGCCAAGGCGAGTCCACGGATGACCGATGTCGGGATCGGCGCTCAGCAGGCGTGACAGGTGCGGATCGGTCGGATCGGCATCGACCAGGAGAACGCGATGCCCCGAACGTGCGAACAGATCGGCGAGATCGGCGCTGACTGCGCTGCGTCCCTCATTCGGATACGGGCTGGTCACAAGCAGCGCATGGATCCCCTCTTCACGCGCTGCCAGCATCAGGTTCGTCTGCACCCGACGCATGGCTTCGATCCGGCGCTCTGCATGCACATCGGCGACAACCTGGATCGGCGGTCCCTTTGGAACGCTTCCAAACACCGGCAGATCAATCCGGTCACGCACATCACCAGGACCGCGCAGCTGCGGATCGATCCGGTCCAGCACATACGCTGCCGCCACCGCAATGACGAATCCGCCCAGACCGGCGAAAAGCACCGTCAGGTTGCGCCGTGAAGGCAGCGGAGCGGCAGGCGGCTCCGCCGGCTCGAACGGCGTCAGCACATTGACCACGCTGCTGTTCTTGAATGAAAGCAGGCGATTGTAGGTCTCCTGCTCCTTGCTCAGACTCGCCTCGAGTTGCATCAACGTCTGGTTGATTTCAGCAAGGTCGCTGGCAGAGACGACCTGCTGGCGGCGGAATGTCGTTTCTTCGATGCGTGCGCGCAGATCATTGAGGCGCGCTTCGCTCTCGCGCAGTTGCTGCTCGATCGTCATCTGCTCGGCAGCGACTTTATCCGGAGAGGTCGGGCTGTAGGCGATCAACTGATCGGCAATCGCATTAGCGATGGCTGCGGCGCGTATCGGGTTCGAGTCGGTGACGTAGATTTCGAGCAGGTTTGCGCTCGGCACCACCGACGTGCGCAGCATGTGGACGGCAATCACATCCCAGGAGAACGGCAGATTCAGTTTCTCCTGCACCGGTTGAAGGATGCGCTCGCGTTTTGCCAGTTCCCCGTAGAAACGCCCAAGCGACGACCCCAACTGCAACTGAATCGGGTCCGGTCGCTGGCTCTCGAGCGTATTGCCGATCATGAGCGTGGCGCGCGCAACGTAGTAACGCGTTTCGGAGCGGCTAACAAAGAAAGCGACGCCGCTCGAAAGCGGCACTGCAATAAGAATGATCCACCACCAGCGCAAGACGGGGCGTAGCAGGCGAATCAGTTCTTGCGGGGTTATCATCATAGGCAGTTGCTCCAGACCAGCCGACTGGCGCTTTCCTGGACGATCTCACTGAACTGAAAATAACGGCGCTCCAACCACGCGCTCGTAGAGCGGTTGCGCCATGCCTCGCCGCGCCAACGCAATTTCTTCCTGGTGCATGATCCACGCGACCGCACCCAAAAGGTCATTGGCGATATGTTCCGGCGGATGTTGCTGCATCTCAGGGCGCGCGATCTGTTGGGCGCCACGCCCCGTGCGCACCAGTATACTACGTATTCCCATTGTGCGCCCGGCGGCGATGTCGCTCCAGGCATCACCGACCAGATACGCACGTGAGAGATCGACGTTCCACCGGCGCGCAAGATCGCGCAGCATACCAGGATGCGGCTTGCGACAATCGCAGTTCTCGTGATCGTCGTGCGGGCAGTAGCGGATGTCGTGGATCTGCCCGCCGTGCAACGCCACCTGCACCTGCATATGCGCGTGAATATCTTCGACCACGCTTGCCGAAACGATGCCGCGCCCGACAATCGCCTGATTGGTGATCACAAAGACGCGAAAGCCGGCAAGGTTGAGCCAGCGCAATGCGGCCAGCGCACCCGGCAGAAACACAAACTCCCGCCACGATTTCACGTGATCGACGCGGTTTTCGTTGATGACGCCGTCGCGATCCAGGAATACTGTTTGCATGGCTGCGCCTTTCAACCGAACAGGGTTCGGATTGTTGGTTTCATCGTGGTCGTGCGTCGGATGAATGTCAGGGTCGCTCCAACAGCCTATTCGTTCCAGTTGTAGGGTGAGTTGAGCAGGTTGGTGTGCAGGAGAATACGCGCACCCTCAAACTCGAAGGCAAACCGCACCTGGATCAACCCCAGACGTTCGAGTGCGGCATGCACCGCTTCCTGGCGCTCTTCACGGCAGTAGATCATCAGAAAGCCGCCGCCGCCGGCGCCGGTGATTTTGCCGCCGCTGGCGCCCGCCGCTATCGCGGCGGCGTAGGCTTCATCGATGGCGCTGTTGGAGATGCCGCTGGCGAGTTGCTTCTTGTGGCGCCAGCTTTCATCGAGCATGGCGCCAAAATCGTCGAAGCGCCCCTCTTCGAGCGCCGCCTTGATCTGCCATCCGAGTTCCTTGATGCGATGCAGCGCTTCGACCGTTTTCCCGCTGCGCTGCTCGCTGCGCTCCCGCTGCTCGCTGAGGATCTCGCGCGCCTGGCGGGTGGCGCCGGTGTAAAACAACATCAGACGCCGTTCCAGCGTGCGAATGTTGCCGACGTTCATGCTAAGCGGCGTGACTTTCACCCCGTCAGCGCTGAACTCGAAGCAATTGAGGCCGCCAAACGCCGCTGCATATTGATCCTGCTTGCCAATCGGCGCCTCGAGACGTTTCGTTTCGATGTCGTATGCCGTCTCCGCCAGTTGGCGCTTGTTCATCCCTTCGCCTGCCAGCGTGCTGCAGATGTTGCACAGCGTCACCGATACGGCGCTCGACGATCCTAATCCTGTTCCAGGCGGCACCTCCGACGCAATAAAAATGTTGAGCGGAACACGCAGGTTGAAGTGCTCGTAGATCACCTGCCCCATGCGCATTTCGAGACTGCTGCTTACAGCCCGACCATCGACCGGCACCTGGAGGATGCTGTTGCGGTAATCCGCAGAAATCACCTGGAACGTGGCATCGAAGTTTTTGGTCACGATACCGTAGATGTACTTATTGATCGAAGCGCTGACGACCATACCGCCAAAACGCTCGTAATACGCCGCAAGATCGGTCCCACCGCCGCCAAAACTGATCCGTACCGGAGAGCGCGCAATAAGCATTCCCTATCTCCTTGCCTGCAAGAAGCGCCGATTGCAGCCGGGAAAAGAAACGAAAGAAACTGCGGCTGCGCGAGCCGCAGCATCTCCACTGGTCTCCACTGTAGCACGAGGCAATGAAGCCACGGTAAACAGTCGTGCAGCAACGATGACAATTTTCTTACACGCCGTTTGTGGCGCATACCGGGATGTGCTACACTGAGTGACATATCACACATGTCCCCGGAGGCGGAACGTGGCGCGGGTCGTTGCAGTGGCGAACCTTAAAGGCGGCATCGGCAAGACGACGACGGTCGTCAATGTGGGCGCAGGGCTGGCGCTCAAAGGGGCGCGCGTCCTGCTTGTTGACACCGATGCCCAGGGAAATCTGGCAATGGCATTGGGTGTTCATCCCCGCCGCACGCTCTACGATGCCCTGGTCGATGGCGCTCCCGTCGAACGTTGCATCATCGAGGCGCGCCCCGGCCTCGATCTCCTGCCGGCAGACGCGACCCTGCTCGGCGCCCAACCGATTATCGCGCGCCGTCCCGATTGGAGCCGGGTGCTGGCGCAGGCGCTCCAACCGGTCACAGGCTCGTATGATTTTGTCCTGATCGACTCGGCCGGGTCGCTGACGCCGCTCAATGTCAATGCCCTGGTGTGCGCCCACGATGTGATTGCGCCAACAACCGTCGAGCATTTCTCGGTGAAGAGCCTGGAGTTGCTCATGGCGCAGATTGGGCGCATTAAAGGCGGCGCCGGGCATGTGCGCATGATCATTCCCACAATGTACGATCCGCGCGTGCGACAGTCTGGCGAATTGCTCGCCATGCTCCGCGACCGTTATGGCGACCGGGTGACACCGCCGGTGCGCGTGAATGTGCGACTTTCCGAGGCGCCCGCGCAGGGCAAGACGATCTATGAGTACGACCCGCGATCCCGCGGCGCCATCGACTATGCGCTACTGGTCGAACATATCAGCCGGGCGTTCGGCTTCGCTGCTCGCCCACAGCCGCCAGCGCCGCCGCCGGACCCGGCGCCCGCGCCGTATCGTCCGGTTTCGACCGCCGCCCCCGAGACCTGCCCGCACTGTGGGAAAGCGCTGCAGCATACGAGCCTGGCAGGCTACCGGATCAGCTATTGCGCCCAGTGCCGCTACAAGAAACAGGAGTTGGTCAGGGATAGGCAATAGGTGTGAGGTGTGAGGTGTGAGGTGTGAGGTGTGAGGTGTGAGGTGTGAGGTGTGAGGTGTGAGGTGTGAGGTGTGAGGTGTGAGGTGTGAGGTGTGAGTCCCCCGTGGGCGCCCTCCGCAATTCGCATCAAAAAGGAGTTATCGCATGGGAGTCGACGATTTTCGCGCCGAGGCGCGTCGTGCGCTGGAACGGATGCTGGAAGATGCCCAACAGACCGATGAGCGCGAGGCGCTGATCGAACGGTATACCGACGAACTAACCATCCTCTACGGGCGTCATGCCCACGCCCTGCTGACCGAGGTGATCGAAGATGCGCGCACGCGCCTCGATGCGCGCCTTTCGCCCGATCCAATCCGACAGATGATCGCCACCGTGCAGACGACAGTCCAGGATCTATGGAACGCCCTCTGGGGTCCGGGAGATATTCGCCGGTAACCTTCAGATGATGCGGTGAACTTCGATAATCTGATCGTGTCCTGGTCCGACCGACACCATCCCCAGTCGCGCACCGACAAGTTCACATAAGCGTGCCACGTATGCACGCGCCTCGACCGGGAGTTGCTCGAAGCTGCGCACTCCTGTGGTGGACGTCTGCCATCCGGGAAGTTCCTCATAGATTGGTTCAACCTGCCCGAGAATGAACGGGTTTGATGGCGGATGATCGAGTTCGGTGTCGTGACGCCGGTAACCGACGCAGACTTTGATGCGCGGTAAGGTATCGAGCACGTCGAGTTTGGTGATCGCCAGGGTGTCGATGCCATTGACCCGCACCGCGTAGCGCGCCATGACGGCGTCGAACCAGCCAACCCGCCGCAGGCGACCGGTGGTGGTGCCGACTTCCGCCCACGGCGTTCCCAACTGGCGCAGTGTGGCCGCCGTCTCGTCCTCGACCTCGGTAGGGAATGGTCCTTCCCCCACGCGGGTCGTATAGGCTTTGCAGACGCCAATGACCGACGACAGGCGGGCGGGCGGAATGCCGCTCCCCTGGCACGCGCCCGCAGCGCCCGGCGGCGATGACGTCACATACGGGTAGGAGCCGTGATCGATGTCGAGCAGCACCCCCTGAGCGCCTTCGAGCAGCACCGGCAGATCGCGGTCGAGCGCGCGCTGGATGATCGGGTGAACATCCGTGATATGACGCTCAAGTTTGCTGCCGTATTCGAGATACTTCAGAAATGTCTCATGGAGCGAGAGCGGTTGCGCGCCATACCACGTCGTCAACATCTTGTTCTTGACTTCAAGCGCCAGGCGCAGGCGCTGCAAGAGGGTTTCCTCGTGCAACAGATCACCCATGCGAATACCGATCCGCATCATTTTGTCGGCATAGGCGGGACCAATCCCGCGCCCGGTTGTGCCGATTTTCGCCTCACCGCGAAGCGACTCATCAAACCTGTCCTGGAGCACGTGATACGGCATGATCACGTGGGCGCGGTCGCTGACGAAGAGTTTGGCCGTCGATATGCCGCGCGCCTCGAGATTGGCAATCTCTTCCAGGAGAATGGCGGGATCGACCACCACGCCGCTGCCGATGATATTGACAATCGCCGGATCGAAGACGCCCGACGGAACAATATGAAGTTTGAAGGTTCCGTGGCGATTGACAACGGTGTGACCGGCGTTGTTGCCGCCGCCATAGCGAATGACGAGCCGCGCACGCTCGGCGAGCATGTCGACGATATGCCCCTTCCCTTCGTCGCCCCATTGGGCGCCAATTACTGCGACGACGGGCATTAGCGAACTCCCTTCTCTACTGCCACTTGCAACGTATGATATGATAGGCTTCAGTATTGCGAGTTACGCGGCGATCCACCGATGAAGTTGCGCAGAAAGCAGATCTTCGCACCCGGCAGTGTCACAGTGCATCGCCCTGGCGTGTGTAGCAGTCTGCTCCTTCGTGCGCACCATTGCGAATCTGGCGTTGTTCAAATGTTCGCCATTCGACGATACACAGGGGTGCTCACTACGCAGCGCTTCCTGTCAGGCAACCGCGTACATCGCATCGATGCACATCTTCTCCAGACGCTATTATAGCCGGGTTTCAGAGAAGTGCATGTTCTGTCGGGTGCGGCAGGCGTCGACCATGCCGTTGTTGATGGTGTTTATGTCAGGCGCACCATGTTCTGGGGCAGCGGCAGTGCGCACCTTCAGATTTACCGTGTGTGTTGGGAGCGCGTATAGACTCCGCCAGCACATGTGGTACATTTCGCGCTTCTAAATTCACCACAAAAGAGGACAAGTAACTATGGAAGTCGCTGCTATCACGATTATTATCCAGCTGATCTTCCTCGAAGGCATTCTGTCAATCGACAATGCCGCCGTGCTTGGCGCAATGGTTGCCCACCTGCCGAATGATCGCCCGATTCCGTGGCCTCGCCCGCTGCACTTTCTGGCGGGATGGACGCAGCGGGTGCTGGGATATCAGCGCGAAGCAGCGCTCAAGGTCGGCTTGCTCGGCGCATACATTGGTCGCGGGTTGATGCTGGCGCTGGCAAGCGTTATCATTCACGTCCCCTGGCTGCGTATCATTGGTGCGGCGTATCTGGTCTACCTGGCGTTCCACCACTTCGCCGAACTGTACCACGCTCACCACGCCGAAGCCGGGCACGACGAAATCCCCCGTGTGCGCGGCGGGTTCTGGCCCACCGTGCTGGCGATTGAACTCGCCGATCTGGCATTCAGCATCGATAACGTGATTGCAGCCGTGGCGCTGTCGGACCAATTCTGGGCGGTGATGCTCGGCGTGGCGATCGGTATTCTCGTCATGCGCTTCGCCGCTACCATTTTCACCCGCATGATCGCCTGGGAACCAGCGCTGCAAACCGGCGCGTTCCTGCTCCTCCTGGCGATTGGTGCAGAACTGCTGGCGGAAGAGGTATGGCATGTACACATCGAAGAAATGACCCAATTCGCCATTTCCGCCAGTATTCTGATCCTGACCGTGGTTGTCGCGCGCACGCCGCTGCGGGTTCCAATCCAACTGGCGGCGCGTCCCCTCAGCTGGCTCTCGGCGATGATCCAGCTGCGCATCGATACGGCAGTGGCTGTAATGGCCGGTTCGTTTCGCCGCAAGGAACATTCGACGGAAACGGATTCGCTGTAAGCGTTATGTCGCCCATCGTACTTGAATGACGCCAAACGGCGCGACCATGTCGAAGACGACGTAACGGGCGCCGTTCGCGTCTTCGATGGTGTACTCCTGCGCTGCGCCGTTCAACGCCACGCTGATCGGCGCGGTGACGCCCTCTGGCAAGGGTATGCGCACGCGCATCCGTTCCCCCGATCCGGTCGCCTGCAGTTCGACGCCGCCGCTCATCCGGCGCCAGCGGTAGGCGACATACCCGTCCGAAGCGGCATATCGCGCAACTGCCTGCACGCTGTCCACATCGCGGGTGAAAATCCAGCGCGGGCTGAGCACGACATTGCGATACAGCGCCTCGCGATCTTCGATGCCTGCTGCGCCCTCGAACAGCGCGCCGAGCATCGCCGATGCGCCCCATCCGTCGGTCGGCAGCGTGTCTTCGCCGGAAATGCCTGGATTGCCTGCCGGATAGTACCAGAGATACGTTGCGCCGGTGGTGCTGATCAAAAAATAGTAGCGGTGCAGGATCTCGAAGGCGTAACGCTCTGCGCCATACCGGAATGCGCCCCGCGCCAGTTCGCCGCCGACCAGCGGCATCAACCCGCCGTTGACATACTCGCCGGGGCGCTCGCCGGGACGACCGGCAAGCCCGAAACTTCCCTCTGGAAATGGCGGATCGATGCTGTACCATTCGGCAAATGTCTCGCCACGCTGCAATCCGCGCTGAAAGTACTCATCGACGATGGCGCGCCCCTGACCAGGGCGCAACACGCCGCGGTTGAGCGCATAGGCGTTCGACAGGCTGAGTTGCGCCGCCTCATCGACGCCAGGAGCGTCGAACGGCGCCAGCGGCACAAAATGGGTGAAAAAGCGTCCATTCCAGCTCAACGCATTCAGCCGGTCCATAATCCCGTTCGCCTCCGCGCGCCACTGCCGCGCCAGCGACGGGTTGCCAACCCGCTCCTCGATACGCGCCAGCAATTCGAGGGCATGCGCCAGACCGGTATTGTCGCCATGGAAGATGCCCCAGATCGTCTGGTCATCAATCCAGTGACGCGGCGCCGGTTTTCCGGTGGTGGGATCGGTCGTTGTGGGACCATAGGAAAAATCCCACGTGTCAATCGTGTACGGACGCTTGATGAGACCCCGTTCGGCATCCCAGCGCAATGGATCGCTCATGGTGTAGCGCACGGCGCGCCGCAGCGCGTCGAGATTGGCTCGCAGCCAGTCGTCATCGCCGGTCATCTGCCAGGCTTCATACACCGCCTGAATGAACAGGTACTCGACATCCGCCTCGACCTCTTTGCGCAGGGGACGCATGACCCCCAGTTCAGGGCGCGCCAGAAAATCGGGGAAACTGCCGTCAGGCCGCTGCGCACGGCGGAAGGCGTCGATCAGGCTGGTGACGTCGGTCTCGAAGTAGCGAAACCCGCGCGCCTGATACGTATGATCGCGCAACCAGAGCAGCGGGTTGTCGGGCGAGCGATACCCGCGCACTGGAACGCCGTCGAGCGTGTATTCCAGCACGCACTGTTCCATGAACCGACGGATCATCGGGTAGAGCGCATCGAAGCGCTCCTGACCGGTCACCAGCATCGTTTCGGCGTCGAGGGTGTACAACCGACTCGCACCGCCGGCGATTGCGCCATCAATAACCACAAAGGCGCTATGGACGCCAAGAGCGCCTCCCGGTAGCGCATCCACGCCTCCCGCACCATCGGCTATGGTGACATCCCAACGCCCGATCAGGCGCGCCCGCCCGTCGTAGAGATGCACAGCGGCATGCCCTGCGTATCCCGGCACGGCGACCTGAATCCGAAGCGGTGTCAATGGCGTCGCAGCCGGCGGCGCCGTCAGCATCGCGCGCCACGCCGAGGCAGGCAGGCGCGCGAGATCGGCTGGCAGACCGTTCGCCCAGCCTGGCGGCAGCGGGAGCGCAGTCGGACCACCCGAACGGAACGTGATCAGGCCACGCTCACAGACTTGCGTCGGCGCTCCGTCGAGCAGGATCGGCTTGCCTACCGGTCTTCCCAGAGCAGCCTCGCCGCCGGCGCGCGCCCAGTAATCAGCGAACGCATCGGCAGTTGGCGGCACGGTTGCAATCGGCGCAGGCGACGGCTGCGGCGTCTCAACAGGCGATTGCGGCGGAACCGAACAGGCAGTGGCGACAACAAAGATGAAGATAGGAAGAAGATGTTTCACGACGATGCCCGAGAACCGAGAACCGAGACCCAAGAACCAAGAACTGAGAACTGAGAACTGAGAACTGAGAACTGAGAACTGAGAACCGACACCAGATTGCGGTCAGTCAGACACGATGTTCAAACGTTCGTTGGGCAAGGCGCAACGGTCAACTGAACGCCTTGGCATCAGCAGCCCCAACGGGGCTTTCACGTGCGGTGCGCGCCGTCGAACCGCCTGCGGTGCGCGCCGTCGAACTGCGTCCTCAGCGAGGGCGTTCGCCCGCAGCGCCCCGGCGTCCTGCTGCGCGCCCCGGCAATAATGGTTCTTGAATACGTATTCCGCTATCCACTCGTCCGCCTGGCGGCTGAAGCTGCGGGCTACTGCTGCAAAACCCGCCTGCGCAGGCTTAACCGGGCGATACAGGATTATGTTCGCAACCACCATGTATTGTCCAAATGATCGCGCATGAGTACAAGAACCGACACCAGATTGCGGTCAGTCGCACAAGGGATCACATGTCACATCGAATCGCGCCGCCCGATAGAACGACGATTGTAGCACGTCTTCTGGCAGCAACCGAACCAACCAGGCGCGCAGACTGCACAGAACTGGATTCGCAATCTGCGCACCTGCGCCAAGGCGCCACGAGGTTTTTGTCACCCATGCGGTGCGGGCGCGGCGTTCCGCTTCAAAGCGGCGCAGAGCAAGGGGGTAATCCGTTTCGGCGCGCAATGATCGCGCCAGGACATACGCCGACTCGATTGCCATGCACGCGCCCTGCCCCATGTTGGGAGTGGTGGGATGCGCGGCATCGCCCAGCAGCGTGATGCGGCCCTGCGTCCAGGGTGTGAACGGCGGAATATCGTAAATATCGTTGTGCAGGATCGCTGGTGCGGGTGTGGCTTCCAGCAGATACCGGATGGGATCGTGCCAGTCGCCGAAGATCTTCAGCAGGCGCATTTTCCGATCCTCTGGAGAAGAGGCGTCTCCTGCCGGCTGATTGTGCGTGGCAAACCAGTAGACTCGTCTGCGGTCGATTCGCACCATGCCGAATCGCGCTCCCCGTCCCCACGACTCGGACGTCAATCCCAGAGCGGATTCATCCGCTGTTTCAACGACGCCGCGCCAGGCAGTGTATCCTGAATAGCGCAACCGGATATTGGGAAACATCTGTTTGCGAACGACCGAGTGAATGCCATCGGCCCCTATCAGGAGATCGGCGCGAGCAATACTGCCATTCTGAAACCGGGCAACGACCGAGTGGGCATCCTGTGTGAAACCGGTGCATGGCGCGCCAAATCTGAGCGTGCCCGGCTTGAGCGCATCCGCAAGAACGCGATGGAGCGCCGCGCGATGGATCGCAATGACCGGTGCGCTGCAACGGGCTGCCAGTTCGTCCAGGTTGGTTTCGTACAGCGCATTGCCATCCGCCGCCCGGATCTGCGAGCGGGTCAGTCGCGCCCCTGCGGCAGTGACCGCTTCCCCCACGCCAAGTGCGTGCAAGACCCTTATGGCATTCGGCCACAGCACCAACCCTGCGCCGGCATCGCGCGGTTTGGCGGCGCGTTCATACACCACGGCGTCAATGCTGCGCTGTTGCAGGGCAAGTGCGGCGCATAACCCGCCGATGCCGCCGCCTATGATGATAACGTTTGTCATGATATTGCCGCCAGATTTTCCTGCGATATCTGATCTTCGATAGAGATGTCAGCCACGCATGTGTCTTGTACGCATCATACAACGAAATACGCGCAGGGTCTTCCGTCCAGAGCGCACATGCTGATGTCGTCGCAACATCAAGCCTGCTCATTCTGCCGGACGGAAAACCCTGGGAACCCAATAGTTGCGAGACGATTACTTTTGGACAGGACACCTCTACTCAAATCACTGGATCAAGGAGTATCATGCAGCGGTAGAGGGATGACTCCGCCTTGAATGCGGCAGGGTCATCCCTCGTGTATCATCACCTCTGACGCAACCGGCGCGGACAGCGATGCGTCGTCACTTTCGGCGACGCTGTGCGGCGGGCAGAGACGCAAAGACGCGCTTACTCAAAATCGGCAATGTTGCCGAGGTGCAACGTCAGCACAGACAAGGAGGCTTTCCCGATGTATGTCGAAGCAAATCGTGCGATCGCGCGATATGTCGCCGAAGCCGCATGGAACCAGGGTCGGCTTGAAGTCATCGACGAAGTGTTCGCCCCCGGATTTGTCAATCATGACCCATCGGCGCATCAGGTGCGCAATGCGAAAGCGCTCAAACGCTGGATCGAACGCTTACGCACCGCGTTCCCGGATATGCACATGACGATCGAAGACCTGATTGCCGAGCGCGACCGGGTCGCGGTTCGCTGGAGCTGGACCGGTACGCACACGGGATTCTATGGGTCAATTCCGCCAAGCTACAATGCGGTCACCCTCCAGGGAGTGACGATCGAGCGGTTTGTGGAAGGCAAGATCGCTGAGGCATGGTGGAGTTATGACGGTTCGGCGATGATGCTACAGATCGGCGCCTTCCCCACGGTGATGGAAGTGGGACGGTAATCGAACCGCAGATGCAAAGAGCCACGCCAAGGCGCTTAGCGAAGTCACGAACATGACCGTCGATGCCAGAGGCCACCAGGAAACCGTATTGGGCCAGACCAGCAGATTGGCAGCCTGAGCAAGGGTCAACAACAGAATAATCCGGCGGACCACAGATGAAGGAACACCAACAGCGGCGCTGGCAATCAGCGCCGCTGCCGTTATCGTCACCATGTACTGCGGGCTGAAGACGCGGTTGAGCAGCAGGAATGTGGCCGGCGCCAGCGCCGCCAGCGCTATCAGCCGCCACACCGGGAGCGACGATCGTAATGCGTTCAGGATCAGCCCCGCCAGCGCCATACTCTGAACAGCAATCGCTATCCCCAGGAACACTCGACCTGTTTCGACCGAACCCCACGGCGCCGGCAGGCGCGACCAGTACTCCGGCGTGCTGAGCAGGAACGCCGGGAACCAGAGGCTTTCCCCGGTAATGGCGCGCCCGCCCTGTAACGTGTATGGCGCCAGAAAACGTTCCCAATTCATCAGAGCAAACGGAAGAGACATTGCTGCAACTGCAACCGCCCCGCCTGCTGCAAATGCCAGCAATGACGCAGGCGCGAACGTGCGGCGTGAGCGCATCAATCCAAGCGCCAGCACAGGCGCTGCCAGCCACGGCGTCCACTTCAGCGCGCCGCCAATGCCAAGCGCCACACCGCTCCAACCCATGCGCCGTTGTGCAAACGCCGCCAGCCCCAGCGCCAGAAACGCCGTTGGCAGCGCGTCGTACTTGCCGTGCCAGAAGGGGAGCAACAGCGGCGACAGCGCATAGAAGCACGCTGGCGCCGCTGCGCTGTCACTTTCTTCTGCTGCACGGCGCTGAACACCCACCTGCCAGATCGCCCAAACGATGAACAGGTCGGCGGCGGTGTTCAAGAGCGGTAATGCCAGCGCAAAGCATTCACGGCTTGCAGGGAGCGCCAGCACTGCCCACGGGATCAGCGCGCCAGAAGGATACTCGACGACCGGCAGACCCAGTTCCAGCGTGGCGCGCCCGTAGTTGTAGAAGAGTTCGACATCTGGATCGCTGCCGATCTCTCCGCTGAGCAGGCGCGCCAGGAGCGCCAGCAGACGAACCGCTAGCGCGATCCGCAGCAGGTCGGTCAGCGACCAGGAGCGTCCGGCAGCGCTCCCCATTCCCCATACGACGAGCGCCGCCTGTGCTGCAATCACCGGCACAACCCACCAACCACGCGCAATGCCGGCGACAAAGAGCGCATCGAGCGCCACGCCGCCGATGGCCGCCAGCCACGCGGGTTCCCTCCAGGTTCGCCTTTGCCGCTGCGGTGCGCGTCGCTCTGCGCGGATGAACAGGAGCGCCGCACTCCCCAGCAGAAGCGCATAGAGCGGCAGAAATGGCGCGGTGCGCGCCGGCAGCCAGACCCACAGCGCGCCGCATACCCCGATGGCAGCAAGTGCAATGGCGGTGTGCACCGCAGGGCGCACCCCCGGAGGCGCCACAAGCGCAGCCGCAAGACCAATCGCCAGCAACGCGAAGGTGTGCTGCACCGAGGGCAGTACAGGCGCACCGAGCGGCTTCGCTCGCGCCCGATACACGAGAACGCCGAGACTGCGGCGATCGCCGGGCGGCTTCCAGGTATCGCTCTGGATCGTTATGCGCATGGCATCCCCCGCCGGAAAACCGGGTGGATGCAGGAGACGATAGCGCCGGGGCGCATCCGACAGCGGAACGATGATCGAGGCGGCGCTGGTCGAGAACAACGTGGACGGTCGGGGTGCATCAGGTGGACGAGGGGCTGCCATCACGACTTCGATAATATGTGGACCGCCATATCCAGCAGCAGCGAGGACCATACCTGCATGTCCGTCCGTCCAGCGAAACGACCCATACCCATCACGTTCGCGCGTCTCAAAGCCACGGGCGCATCCGACATCTTCACCCGCGCCAACGTCGCAGAGCGGCGGACCGGCGCCAATGGCTGCACCCGTGGCCACCAACAGCGCCGCCAGTGCGATTACGAAGAGATGGAACCAGGAAAAGCGTTGGAGAGGCACAGGCGGCGCCTTCACCCGTCCAATGAACTTTTGCGGACACGCGCTCACGCAACAATGCGGTTTCGGAGGGCGCCGAGACCGGCAGCCTCGAGTTCGACCAGATCGTTGGGTTCGAGCCAGGGACCTCGACCGTCGGTCGACTCGAGGAGCGAACCGCCGATCGCACCACAGGCGATGATGTCGCCGGGGTACAACGTGCAATCCTGTGAAGCCGCGGCGATCATCTGCGCGAAGGTGTAGGTCAAGTCGCGGAGGTTGCCGCGCGACTGTTCGACGCCATTGACGCGGGCGATCACAATAAGATTGAAATGCCCGCCGTCAAGCGCGTATTCGTCCAGTTCTTCGGGTGTGGCAAGCCAGGGTCCGAGCGATGTGGCGGCGTCCTTGCTTTTGCTGAAGGCAAACCCTGCAATCAGTTCTTCGTGCTGAACATCACGCGCCGTCCAGTCGTTCAGCAGCATGTACCCGGCGATGTAATCGTTCGCCTCCTCAGGGGAAATGTTACGACCGGCGCGACCAATGACGCAGGCGACTTCGAGTTCGTAATCGAACGCCATCGTGCGCGGCAGCGGTATCTGCGCATCGGGTCCGTAGATGGCGGCGTGGTTGCCGAAGGTGAAGAGCGGGCATTCGTACCAGTAGTACGGCACGCCGCCCCCGTGAAGACGGGCAAGCGCAGCCATGTGCTGTTCGCTTGCCTCGAAGCAGCGCAGACTTGAAGGGTGCGGCAGCGGCGCCAGCAGGCGCGTTTCATCGAGCGGGATCAGCATCTCGACGCCGCCAATCGTCAGCGGTCCATACTGCGTGGTTCCCATGCGCTCGTCATCAGCGCCGCTGATCTGATCGATCACTGCCGCCACAATCTCCGCTGCCCCATCGAGACCCATACCTTCCGGTGTCCCTTCCAGCACATCGAGCAGACTCCAGGGAGGCGGAGGCGGATCGTCGAACACCAGCGGCGCTGCGGCAGCCAGGTCGATGATGGTGTCGCCCATCACCGCCCCAACGCGTGGTTGCCGGTCAATAAACTGAAACGTGACCAGACGCATGGCTTACTCCTTTGGGATGCACGGTGCGCGGATCATAGCCGCCGCCGATGCGAGTGTCAAGTCGAGGCCAGAGGCGGGTTCGCCGGAAACACGACCAGCCCGCCGTCTACCACCGCCGCCGGTGCGGGTGTCAAATCGAGGCGAGAGGCGGGAGGGGTTGCAGGCGGGAAGATTGAAGCGGTAGAGACGTTGCACCGCAATGGCGCGCCGTGATACAGCACAACGGCGCGAACCGTTGAACGTTGTACGTTCCGGGCGACATAGGGGCGCGCCCGCGCTCCGGCGCATGCGCCCGCACCGCGCCAGCCCCGCCTCAGCGGGGCTTCGTCCCCTCAGCGCGGGCGTTCACGTCCGCGCGGGCGCCGTCTGCCAGAACCGCAGTAGTCCCTGGCAAATCATGCCTGCACCCCGCCGCTCAGCCCGACGGTTCAGCCTCGGGCTGAGCGCACGAAGGGCGCGCCCGCACCGCGCCAGCCCCGCCTCAGCGGGGCTTCGTCCCCTCAGCGCGGGCGTTCACGTCCGCGCGGGCGCTGTCTGCCAGAACCGCAGTGGTGCCTGGCAAATCATGCCTGCACCCCGCCGCTCAGCCCGACGGTTCAGCCTCGGGCTGAGCGCACGAAGGGCGCGCCCGCAGAGCCGTTGCACCGCAACGGCTGGCGCGGTGCGGGCGC
>NZ_JBYNRX010000006.1:0-55546 GCF_057785375.1 Roseiflexus sp. | reverse complement strand
GCGCGCCGCCGACGTGGCCCGGCAGGTCGGCTTTTTCCACTGGGAGCTGGAGTTTCCCCAGGTGTTTGGGGGCGTGGGGAGTGGGGAGATGGATGATGGAGGGCTGATGGACGTTGACCCCGACCCGCACCTTCCGCCGCCGGGCGAGCAGGCGGGCTTCGCACCCCCCGACCCGCACCCGCCGGGCGGTCCACTGCCGGGCGAACGCCGGGCGCCCGTCGCCCGCAATGACTCCCACCGCACAGGATTTGATGTCGTCCTCGGCAACCCGCCGTGGGAACGGATCAAGTTGCAGGAGCAGGAACACTTCGCTGACGTTCCCGCGATTGCGCGTGCCGCCAACAAAGCCGAACGCGAGCGGCTGATCAGGGCATGGCGCAACGGCGACGCCTGGCAGCGCGCCCGTATCGCCGCGTATGACGCTGCAAAGTATCGCGCCGACGCCGAGAGCCGCTTCATGCGCGCGTCGGGCCGCTTCCCGCTCACCGCCGTGGGTGATGTCAACACCTACGCCCTGTTCGCCGAACTGGCCCGCAGTCTGCTCGCGCCCGGCGGACGCGCGGGGATCATTGTGCCGACCGGCATCGCCACCGACGACAGCACCAAAGCCTTCTTCGGCGATCTCAACGAACGGCGTCAATTGATCAGCCTGTACGACTTCGAGAACCGTGAAGCGATCTTTCCCGGCGTCCACCGCAGCTACAAGTTCAGCCTGCTGACCATTGGCCGCGCCGAGGAACCGGCGCGCTTCGTCTTCTTCGCCACCAGGGTGAGCCACCTGGCCGATGAGCGGCGCGTCTTCACCCCCACCCCTGGCGACCTGGCGCTGATCAACCCCAACACCCGCACCGCACCGGTCTTTCGCACCCGCGCCGACGCCGACCTGACGAAGCGCCTCTACCGCCGCGCGCCGGTGCTGATCAACGAGCGCAGCGGCGAGAATCCGTGGGGCGTGTCGTTTCTGCGTATGTTCGACATGTCCAACGACAGCCGCCTCTTCCACACCGCGCCGGGGGCGGGGCTGCTGCCGTTGTACGAGGCGAAGCTGCTGCACCAGTTCACCCACCGCTGGGCGACGTATGGGGAGGCTTCCGCAGCGCCCCCCTCCCAACCTCCCTCCGCCGGGGGGAGGCGCCAGACGCTCAGCGATCCCGGCGCGCCGCTCGTTGCTGAGCCTGAGCAGACTCCCTCCCCCAGCGGGGGAGGGCTGGGGAGGGGGGGAGAGTCCGCCCGCGAACTCACCCCCGCCGAACTGGCCGACCCGACCGTGACGGTCACGCCGCGCTACTGGGTCGCCGCCGCCGAGGTCGAAGCGCGCCTCGCCGGACGCTGGCAGCGCCGGTGGCTCCTCGGCTTCCGCGACATCACCAACGCCACCAATGAGCGCACCGCGATCTTCAGCCTGCTCCCGCGCGTGGGGGTGGGGCACACAGCGCCACTGATCCTGTTTGCGGCAGAGGTCAATTCAGTTCACATCGCCTGTTTCCTGGCAACAGTCAACAGCCTGGTCTTTGATTTTGCCACACGCCAGAAAGTCGGTGGCACGCACCTGACCTACGCATATCTCAACCAACTCCCCGTCCTCCCTCCGTCAGCCTTCACCCCCGCCGACATCGCTTTCATCGTGCCGCGGGTGCTCGAACTGGTTTACACCGCGTGGGACATGCGGGCCTTTGCAGAAGACGTGCGGGAGGAGAGCGACGAGGCGCTGCGGGCCTTGATCGACGAGCGCTGGCAAGCCAACTACAAAGACACAGAGAGCACAAAGGACTGGCCGCATGAAGAATCCTCGTGTCCGTTGCGCCGTTGTGGTGAATACCAGCTCTCCCCCTTCATCTGGCATGAAGCGCGCCGCGCCGTCGCCCGCGCCGAGCTGGACGCGCGCATCGCGCGACTCTACGGGCTGACACGGGACGAGTTGCGCTACATCCTCGACCCGGCGGACATCTACGGACCCGACTTCCCCGGCGAGACGTTCCGGGTGCTGAAGGAGAAGGAGAGCCGGCAGTACGGCGAATACCGCACGCGGCGGCTGGTGCTCGAAGCGTGGGATCGGGAGGCGTAGGGAGTAGGGAATGGGGAATGGGGAGTAGGGGCAACCCTTGTGGTTGCCCCGCGCCACGCCCCACGCCCCACACCCGCGTCACCCCGCCCCGCGCCACCGCCGGGACGCCCCACGCACCCGCCCCGCGCCATCTGCCACGTGGTTCCGCGCCATCTGCCGCGTGGTCCCGCCCCACCCGCCGCGTGGTCCCGCCCCGCACCACCCCGCCCGGCGACTAAAGTCGCGGGCTCCGGGTGCGAAGCCCGCCTGCGCGGGCTGGATGTGGCAATACCGGATTATGTTCTCAAATCTTGATCTCTTCAGCCCACAAATCGACGGGTTTCGCTCCAGATCACGACTGCACCCCCTCCATCCCTGCCTCGCGCCTCACACCTCTCACCTCACACCTCTCACCTCTCACCTCTCACCTCACACCTCACACCTCTCACCTCTCACCTCTCACCTCTCACCTCTCACCTCTCACCTCTCACCCAAAGGCGTAAAGGCGCAGCGATGCCCGCTCCCCATTCCCCATTCCCTGGTGTACAATATCCTTACAGGTCATAATGACCAGAAAGGGGGTCGTGTGGAGACCATCAATGTTGCCGACGCAAAGGAACGCCTGTCTGAGTTGCTTTCCCGCGTAACGGCCGGCGAGCGTTTTTTGATCCAGCGCCGTGAACGTCCGGTGGCGGTACTAATCGCCGCCGATGAGCTTGAACGGCTGGAACGCAATGCGCGCGTGGCGCAGCGGCTGGCGGCGGCGCTGGGACAGGACGAACAACTCCTGGAAGCGATCGAGCAGGGTGCGGTTCATCCGGCGATGGCCGCCTTCGGTCTCTGGCGCGATGATCCCGACACCGCCAATCTCGTTGAGCGCCTCGCGGCAAACCGCGCAAGCCAGCCAAACCGTCCAGACCGGAACGATGAAGATTCTTGACAGCGACCATTGGATTGCGCTGTTGCGCGGCGCTCTCGACCTGCGTAGGCGGGTTGCCGCCGGTGAGGAACTGGCGATTACTGCAATCAGTGTCGGGGAGTTGGTATACGGCGCTGAACGCTCCGCCCGTCCGGCTGAGAAGCTATTGCAAATTGACATCCTGCTGGCAACCATCACTGTCGTGGCATACGACGAAGAAGCTGCGCACCGCTTCGGGAGGCTGAAAATGGCTCTGGAGCGCCGTGGCGAACGGCTGGCGGA
This sequence comes from Roseiflexus sp., assembly GCF_057785375.1. Classification (NCBI taxonomy): domain Bacteria; kingdom Bacillati; phylum Chloroflexota; class Chloroflexia; order Chloroflexales; family Roseiflexaceae; genus Roseiflexus; species Roseiflexus sp. The sequence continues at coordinate 52,301 of NZ_JBYNRX010000006.1, read as the reverse complement.
TGCTGATCTGCAGATTACTGCAATCGCGTTGACCCGGGGCGTGCCGCTGGTGACTCATAATGGACGTCACTTCGAGCGCGTGCCTGGCCTCGTCCTGGAAGACTGGCTGGTTTAGAACTCCGGCGGTCAGAATCGCCCGGTTCCGCAATCCGGTCTATCGTCGCGGGACGCCCCTGTGGTTGCCCCGCACCACCCCCACGCCAACGTCGGGGCAACCCCCCGTGGTTGCCCCGCGTCACGCCAATGTAGGGGCAACCCTTGTGGTTGCCCCACCCTCGTGGTTGCCCGCGTCACGCCAATGTAGGGGCAACCCTCGTGGTTGCCCCACCCTCGTGGTTGCCCGCGTCACGCCAATGTAGGGGCAACCCTCGTGGTTGCCCCACCCTTGTGGTTGCCCCGCGTCACGCCAATGTAGGGGCAACCCTCGTGGTTGCCCCACCCTTGTGGTTGCCCTGCGTCACGCCAGGTGGGGCAACCCTTGTGGTTGCCCCACCCCACGCCAGCGTAGGGACAACCCTTGTGGTTGCCCCATCCTCGTGGTTGCCCCACCCTCGTGGTTCAAGCAGGTGACATCAGGTAAGTGTTCACGGTTGGGGTAAACGATGCCGCCGGTCGCACAAAAAGCGGACTCAGGGGCAGCCCCTGAAAAGGAGAAGCGGCGGCGGAATGGCCTCAGCAAGCGCCAGCGCACAGCGCCCCGCTGCCCCAGGGCGCAACGAGCGACGGGCTGCAACTGCGCGCCAGCGGGCTACAGCGCCCCGCCGCCCTAGGGCGCAACACATAACGCCTGCGCTCCCAGAAAGAGCGTGAACAGTTACGACGTCAGAGCGCAGCATACGCCGCGTGGCGCTGTCGTCACCAACCCAAGCGCCCACGTGTACGACGTTCATGCGCACACGTAAACGGAGTGTAACCGCCGGTTGCTGAAGCGTTTCGCTGCTTGCTCTCAGGAATATCTGTACTGCGGGGAAGTTCGGCGCGAGCGAGGCGGCAGCCGGACGCTTCTGCAATCGATCGCACCAGCAGGCTGCACCTCTCCGTGGGCGGTCCCCAGCCGTAAATGTTGAAACGGAATTGACCAATGGACGACTTTGTCGGGCGCGCCTGGGTATTCGATGCGCTGACGCACTGGCTGGCTGCACCTGCTGGCGGACGCTGGTTTCTGCTCCAGGGGGTCCTGGCAGCGGTAAAACCGCCATTGCCAACCGGCTGGTCCAGTTCAGTGAGGGTGTAGTTGCTGCCGACTCCTGGCCGCTGTTGGGACCGCGGGCGCTGGCATGTTCCTATTTCTGCCGGGCAGGCAATGATATCACCCTCAACCTGCTGCGTTTCGTCGAAGCGCTCTCCACGGCGCTGGCGCAGCGATATGCGCCATTTGCCGCGGCGCTGCTCAACCTTCAGCAGCGTGAACCGCGCATCACGATCACCCAGACGGTCGGCATGGTGGCAGCCGGCGGCGTGGTGTATGGCGTCAACCAGGTCATCATTACCGATCTTCCCGCGCGACACGCCTTCGATCGGCGGTCCGGCGTCCGTTAGAGCAGCTTTGCGCGCCGGGCTTCGCCGAAACCATCCTGTTGCTCGTCGATTCGCTCGATGAGGCGCTCACCTATCGCGGCGAGACTATTGCGGAATTGATCCACGAGACAACCGATGACCCCGCTGAGTTGCCGGCGCAGGTGCGGCTGATTCTGACCAGTCGCCCCGAGGTGGAGATTGCACACTGGTTTGGAGCGCCGACGCTTGATCTGAATGCCGATCAGCCGCCAGGCGTGGATGATGTGCTTGAATATGCGCTGCACCGCTTCCGGCGTGGCCTGGCATGGGTCGTGGCTCAGACGCGCGAGGACCCGGACTGGCATCGGAAGTACGTCGTTCGTGCAGTTGCGCTCGTCGCGCTCGATGACTACCCCAGTTACCGCGAGATGGCGCTGGGCTGGCTGGCAGCTGCAGCGCTCACCAGCGACCAGGACGAGCAGGCTGATCTGGCATTGCGAACCATCCTGGAGACGTCGATCGACCAGATCGAACTGGCGTTTTCCGGCAATCTGGCAGCCGTGACTCTGGCTCAGCGCGCTGCGCTGCAGAGCCGCACCTTTACCAGTGCTGAGCTGCTGCAGGAACTCCGTCCTGTTGTACTGCCCGCAGTTGCAAATCGCGGCTTATCGTGGCTGGACCCGGGCACGAGGTTGGTACGCAGCGATCCCTGGGCGCACGAGATTCGCCTGCGCATGGCTGCCGCTATCGCACTGCACAGCCAGAATCGCACCAGTGAGGCAGCACAGATCCTGTACGAAGCGCTGATACTGCCGTACCAGGAGACCTATGCCGGTTATCGCGCACCAGCATGTCTTTCCGTCGCCTGTATGTTCATGGCGCTTGGCGATGCGGCTGGCGCTGCAATGGCGATCACCGAAGCGCGCGCTTCGGCGCAGGCGATGCTGGATGGTGTGCTGAGCGCTGAACGATTGGCGCTCGTCGACGCCACGCAGGCATGGCTTGATACAACCGACAGTCATTCGCAGGCGGACATTGACAACGAGTTGCGGCGCATCCCGGCGCTGAGCGATGCGGCGCGCGGGTTGCGGCTGGAATACCTGGCGGCACGGCACGCTGGCGATCAGGATGCGCAGCACCGCCTGGCGCTCGCAGCAATCAGCGATCTCACGGTTGCCGATACGATACTCGCCTGGCTGGCACGCCTGGCGGCGCAACGGGGCGACCTCCGGGGAGCGCGGCTGGAGAGCATGGTAGACGGTGTTCGCATTGCCAGCTAAGGGACGCCCGTCCGCGCAGGCGTTCAGACGCGCCGCCGCCCGGTTGGAGCCTGGCTGAAGCAAGACCCTGACCGCTATTGCTGAAACGCCGGGCGTAGACGACTCGACCGCGTTTAGGGACTGATAACGTCTGCGCTGAGCGCACGAAGCCCCGCTAACGCGGGGCAGGCTGGGCACGCATCCACGCCGGGGCAAGGGCGCGGCAGCGCTCTTCGTGCAATCAGCCCGATGGTTCAGCGGTAGATTGCCGCCTGACTGTTCATGCCTGCCCTCCTTTTCTGCAAGATGCCACGAGACGCGCCAGCGTCCTCTAGCATTGTAACGAACGCCGCATCAAACTCCTCACGACACAGCAACGGTACGGTAAGCAGCCAGCCAACAGAGCAATACGCTTCGTTCGGTTCTGCTCGTCGCCGGAATGAGCACAAGGTGACATAGCGCCACGTGCGCCCATCAGGATCAAGTTTGGCGACGAAAGCGTCGCCATCGCCCTCCGCGAAGGCCAGGGTCTTATCGCGTATGAACGGCGCGCCAGCATAAGCAGGTTGGGCTGCAGCGACCGTCGGCAGGTCGTTCGAGTTCGTTCGCCCGGTGATATAGGTCGCACCGCGCGCGTCGACTGCAATGTCGTACGCGCTCTCTTCACCGGAGCCCACGAGATATGTGAGAAACACCATCCGCCGGCCGTCGGGACTCAGCTTGGCGACAAACACATCTCTCCCTGTGAATGGCGCACCATCAGGGCGCGGTCTGTCCTCAACCTCGCCAGCAATGTACAGGCTGAAGTCGGCGCCTACGGCGAGGGCGTAGGGCTGCATTTCGGGGTATCCGCTGAGGAAGAGACTATATTCCAGCGCAGGCGACGGCGGCTGTGGGGTTGGAGCGCCTGTATTCTCATCTTCGTCAGCGGAGAGCGGCGTGGCCGCCGCCAGCATCAGCGCAGCCAGGATGAGCCGCAGGAGATGAGCCTGGAGAGCTGTCTCCGCTGCTGCTCCCATCGGTCATCCGGCGAGTTCTAGCGCTCCCCCTGTTCCCGACGAGCAAATCCTGGTCTCGCGGCAGCATCTCGAGCGACTCCAGCGTCACATACGCCTCGGCTACGAACGCTTCCCGACCCGCCATCTACGCCAGTCACTCCTGATCATCGAGCATATGCTCGCGCGCCGATCGACGTGAGCCATCAGAACGCCCCGTCTCCTCTTGCTCACTTCAAGGTGGTGCGGTGATGAAACTCGACGCTGTAAGGAATTTCCGAGAGATGCATCCGCCAAGACGCAGCAAATGGCGGTACACAGCCATGGACGGCGGCAGACAATCCGACTTTGGCTCCATGATTGGCTACATGAAACGCCTTCGGGCCGATCCGAATGATCAACCCGAAGGCGTCTTAAGGCGTTCTGATGCTGGTGCCGGAGACGGGACTCGAACCCGTACGGGGTTGCCCCCATCGGTTTTTAAGACCGAAGCGTCTGCCATTCCGCCACTCCGGCGTTGTGTTCATGATCTATCTTAACACACGCAGGCAAGGGGTTTCAACTCTGGGAAGGGGTTAAGGGTTAGGGGTTACCTGCAACCTTCGCACCTTCGCACCTGCAACCTTCGCACCTTCGCACCTTCGCATCTTCAACCCGCAACCGTCACGCTTCCTCCCTTCAAACGTGCGGCGTGCAACAGTTCCACCCTCCGCCCTTCCACCTTCAACCTGTAACCTTCCCACGTGCAACGTCTCCACCTTCAACCTGTAACCTTCCCACGTGCAACGTTCAACGTTCAACGTTCAACGCAAACATCAACTCCCCCTCACATACCACCTGCCCGTTCACGGTCGCAACCCCCGTCCCCTTGCCGATGCCGCGCCGCATTTTGTCGAACCGTACCTCTAGCCGCAGGGTGTCGCCCGGGTAGACCGGTCTGCGGAAGCGCACCCCGTCGATCCCGGCAAAGAACGCGATCTTCCCCCGGTTCTCTGGCAGGCTCAACGCCGCCACCGCGCCGGTCTGCGCCAGCGCCTCAACAATCAACACCCCTGGCATGATCGGATGATCGGGGAAATGTCCCTGAAAGAATGGCTCGTTGATCGTTACCAGTTTTTCGCCTACCGCGCGCTGCCCCGGCTCGAGTTCGAGAATGCGGTCGATCAACAGGAAGGGGTAACGGTGCGGAATGATCGCCATGATCTCCTGAATGTTCAGCATATGCGGCGCCCTTTCAGCCTGCACAACCGTTGCAACCAGCCGCAGTATACCAGAAGCAGCACGATCGGAAGCAGTGTTATGCATAACGGGCAGATGTTCCCCACTCCTTCTTCCCTGTTCCCCACTCCCCACTGCCTACTCCCCACTCATCACTGTGTATAATGCACAACCGGAACGATCGCGTTATTCGCAGCGGCAACAAGGCAACCATGCACCTCGCCATCAATGGCATGTTCTGGTCCCAACCGACCGTCGGCAGCGGGCAGTACCTGCGCATGCTGGTGCATGCCCTGCCCGCCGTTGCGCCCGATGTCCGGCTGACGTTGCTGTTGCCGGCGTATCGCACGGAGGCGGAACCGCTTCCACATGAGGTTCAGGCGGTATGGGTGCGCACACCGTTCGACGGGCGCAGCGAGAACCTGGCGAAGGTCTGGTTCGAGCAGGTCGCCGTCCCGCTTGCGGCGGCGCGCCTGCACGCCGATCTGTTCCACGTCCCCTATTTCGCGCCGCCGCTCGCTTCGCCGCTGCCAATGGTCGTCACAATACTCGACATCATTCCGCTCCTGCTCCCGAAGTACCGCGGCAGCGCGGCGGTTCGTCTCTACATGCGCCTGGTAGCGCGCGCCGCGCGGCGCGCGACGCGGATCATCGCCATTTCGCAGCACAGCGCCAATGACATCGTTCGTCATCTTGGCTGCCGCGCGGCGCGCGTGACGGTGATCCCGCTTGCGGCTGGCACGCAGTTCCGTCCATATGACCGCGCATGCGCCGAAGGAGAAGTCGCAGCGCGCTATGGCGTGACGACGCCGTTCGTCTACTATGTCGGCGGGCTGGATGCGCGTAAGAATCTGGCGATGCTCGTGCAGGCATTTGCGCGGATGCGGCGCGCCGGGGGACCACCCGCCACCCTCGTGATCGCCGGACGCGCGTCCGGCAATGACCCGCGCATGTTCCCCGACCTGAACGCGATCATTGCATCCGCTGGTGCAGATTCGTTCGTGAAACGCATCGACGTGCCCTACGAGGACGCACCGCTGCTCTATTCCGCCGCCACGGTGTTCGCCTTCCCGTCACGCTACGAAGGGTTCGGGCTGCCGCCGCTCGAAGCCATGGCATGCGGTGCGCCGGTCATCGTCGCCGACGCAACCAGCCTGCCCGAGGTCGTCGGTGATGCGGCACTGCGCGTTCCGCCGGACGATATTCGTGGCTGGACTGCGGCGCTCTGGCGCACGCTGGCGGACGACGCCCTGCGCGCCGATCTGTCCCGCCGCGGTCTGGAGCGCGCAACCTGCTTCCGCCCTGAACGTCTCGCGCGCGAAACGCTGGCTGTGTATGAACGCGCCCTGAACTCATAGGGTGAGAATGTTGCTCAAAAAGGGTGAAGCAAATGCGCGAAGACACAAAGAGATCTGGCATTTCTTGCAAGACTTTGCGCCTTTGCGCCTTCGCGTCCGCCTGATTTGACAGGACTTACGCGGCAGCGTGGCGCTCCCGCTGAAGGTGGCACGGTGCAGCGGCAATGCCGCCGCACCGTGCCACAGAAGACAGGTACCGCTCTGCCGCAGGCAAAACGAGCTGTCCCGCGGATCGTCGATGAGGCGACCGCGCAACTCCTGTTATTTGAGAAACGCTGCAGAGAATGCGCATCCTGATGCTTTCCAAAGCGCTGGTCAACGGCGCTTACCAGAAGAAGTGCGAAGAACTGGCGGCGCTGCCGGATGTCGAACTGATCGTCGCCGTGCCGCCTGCCTGGCGTGAACCGCGCGTCGGCGTCATTCCGCTCGAACGGCGCTTTACCCGCGGCTACCGCCTCGTCACGCTCCCGATTGCGTTCAACGGTCGCCATCACCTCCACTTCTACCCGACGTTCAGCAGGCTGGTGCGCCAGGTGCGCCCCGATATTCTGCACGCCGACGAGGAGTCGTTCAACCTGGCGACCTTTCTGGCGCTGCACGCCGGGGTGCAGTACGGCGCGCGCTGCTGCTTCTACAACTACGCCAACATCGACCGTTTCTACCCGCCGCCCTTCAACCTCTTCGAACGCTACGCCTTTCGCCACGCTTCGCACGCTTTCGCGTGCAGCGCCGAAGCGGCGGCGATTATGCGCCGCCACGGGTACGCAGGACCGCTCACCATCATGCCGCAGTTCGGCGTCGATCCCGACCTCTACGCCCCGGCACAGCGCGACCGCAATACGTCCATGATGGTCGTCGGTTACATCGGGCGTCTGGTGCCGGAGAAGGGAGTGCTCGACCTGGTAGAAGCCGTGGCGCGGCTGCCAGAGACGGTGCGCCTGCGGCTGATCGGCGACGGCGCGCTGCGCCCGGTCATTGAAGCGCAGGTTGCCGCGCTGGGCATCGGCAGGCGCGTCGAACTCCACTCCAGCATGCCTTCGACCCGCGTTCCTGAGGAACTGCGCCGCCTCGACGCGCTTGTGCTGCCATCACACACGACGCGCACCTGGAAGGAACAGTTTGGGCGCATCCTGGTCGAAGCCATGAGCTGCGCGGTTCCGGTGGTCGGCGCCTCATCGGCTGCCATTCCCGATGTCATCGGCGACGCCGGGATTATCTACCCCGAAGGCGACATCGCCGCGCTCGCAGCGGCATTGCGGCGGCTGGCAGAAGACCCGGCGCTGCGCGACAACCTCGGGCGGCGTGGACGGGATCGTGTGCTGGCGCAGTTCACACAGGCAGCGATCGCCCGACAGTATCATCGCGCCTACCGTTCGATGCTGAATTGAGATCCACAACTCGGACAGGTGCGTTATACTAAAGGGAAACAATGACGCGCCGCCGATGCAATCCGTGAGAGAGCGGCATCATTACGAGAGAAGCGACATAGCCCGCGCCGTCACCCGCCGGGCGCGCGTGGGGTAAGACATAGCCCGCGCAGGCGGGCGTCGCACATCGGAGCCCGCGCCGTCACCCGCCGGGCGAGCGTTTCGATAACATCATGAAACACATCATCCGCAACAACCGTATCAACCTCCCGACATCGCCGAAGACTCAAGGCATGTTGATATTCCAGCGCAAGCCCGGTCGTACCGGAGCGCCGGCGACATTCCGCGAAAAACTCTACTGGACGTTAGGCAACCTGCTCATGCTGATCGGCGCCATCCTGCTGGCGTATGTCGGCGGAGTCTACGCCCAGGCCGACTTCAACCGTTACGCCGCACGCGGCGATACTGACGTCCCTCCGCCTGCACCCGTCGCGGCGCCGCGCGATCCCGGCGCTGAACCGGCGCCGTTCGTCGCACCGCTCCCCTTCATCGCGTCGCGCCTCAACACCGCCGAAGGACAACTCATCAGCGATGTGCCGAATATTGTCAGGTCTGCCGTTCCGTCACAGATTTCACGCATCATCATCCCGAGCATCGGCGTCGACTCGAAAGTCGTCGAAGTCGGCTGGGAAACCCAGGAACAGAACGGCCAGCAGGTCGCGGTGTGGCAGGTCGCCGAATACGCCGTGGGACACCATCGCGGATCCGCCAACCCTGGCGAAGGGAGCAACATCGTGCTTGCCGGTCACGTCGGCGGATACGGCAAAGTGTTCAAAGACCTGATCAACGTTAAGGAAGGCGACCCGATTATCCTGTTTGCTGGCGGACAGCAGCGTCTCTACATGGTGCGTGAGCAGATTCTGGTGCACGAAGAAGGGGTCTCGCCCGAACAGCAGGCGATGAACGCGCTCTACATCGCCCCGACGAGCGAAGAGATGGTGACCCTTGTAACCTGCTGGCCCGACCGCGGACCGGACAAATTCAAGTACCGCATCATCGTGCGCGCCACCCCCTATGGCGCCGACACCGACACACCGGCCACCAACGCCGGCGGCTGGACGGTGCGCTGATGTGCGCTCACACAACCGTTTTCGGCACAGAATCGCCCACGGAATGAAACTTTGGGAATGGATGAGCCGAACCAAATAGCCCACTTGTGCGAAAAGAACCTTCGTGCTATAATGCACCGCATAGTGCGCAACGCCGCTTTGACAGCGCAGGCGCGATCAGGTAGAGTCGTAAGGAGAAGCACGAGTGAGCACATCAAATGGAGGAGCGCAAATCATGGCTCTCTCTCCGGAGAAAGAAAAGGCTCTGGCGGCGGCTATGAGCCAGATCGACCGCAAGTACGGCAAGGGTTCGATCATGCGGATGGGCGAAGCCAGTTCCAAGCTGGCGATCGAAGTCATTCCCACCGGATCGATTGCGCTCGACATTGCGCTTGGCGTCGGCGGCGTGCCGCGCGGTCGCGTTGTTGAAATCTACGGGCCCGAGTCCAGCGGGAAAACGACGCTGGCGCAGCACATCATCGCCGAAGCGCAGAAGATGGGCGGCATCGCTGCGTTCATCGACGCCGAGCATGCGTTCGATCCGGTGTACGCCGCGCGCTGCGGCGTCGATGTCGATAATCTGCTCGTCTCCCAGCCGGATTACGGCGAGCAGGCGCTCGAAATCTGCGAGACGCTGGTGCGCTCGAACGCTGTGGACGTTGTGGTGGTCGACTCAGTCGCTGCGCTTGTGCCGCGCGCCGAGATCGAAGGCGACATGGGCGATTCGCTCCCCGGCTTGCAGGCGCGCCTGATGAGCCAGGCGCTGCGCAAACTCTCCGGCGCCATCAGCAAGTCGCGCGTCGTCGTCATTTTCCTCAACCAGTTGCGTTTGAAGATCGGCGTCATGTTCGGCTCGCCGGAAACGACAACCGGCGGGCAGGCGCTAAAATTCTACGCCTCGGTGCGCATGGATATCCGCCGCATCGAGACGCTCAAGAACGGCCAGGAGACGATCGGCAGCCGCACGCGGGTCAAGGTGGTGAAGAATAAGGTCGCGCCTCCCTTCCGCCAGGCGGAGTTCGACATTATGCACAACGAGGGCATCTCGCGTGCAGGCAACATCCTTGATGTCGGCGTTGAACTCGATATTATCCGCAAGAGCGGCGCATGGTTCTACCTCGGCGAGGATCGCCTCGGGCAGGGGCGCGAGAATGCCAAGCAGTTTCTGAACGAAAATCCAGCGCTGGCGGACGAGGTCGAGCGCCTGATCCGCGCTCACGCCATGGCTGCCCCGATCTCGATTGCAGCCTCCAAAGCCGACGACGCTGGAGAAGACTCGGGTTTGTTCGAGGAATAACCTTCCATGCCGGAAGGAACCATCACTGCGCTGCGCGCCCAGGAACACGATGCGCAGCGCGTCAATCTCTATATCGACCATACGTTTGCGCTTGGTGTTAGCCTCGCAACGGTTGCACGCGAACGGCTGTATGTCGGCATGCACCTGGACGCTGCGACCTATGCTCGCATCGAGGCGGCAGAAAGCGTCGAGCGCGCGGTGCAGATCGCAGTGCGCGCCATTGAGTCCCGCCCACGCTCGGTCGCCGAGATCCGCGACCGCCTGCAACGCAAAGGTTTTGCGCCTGAGACTATCGACGCCGCCGTTGAACGGCTGCATACCGGTGGCTTGCTCGATGATGCCGCCTTTGCGCGTTTCTGGATCGAGAACCGGCAGACGTGCCGACCACGCGGGCGCCACGCGCTCGCCGATGAATTGCGGCGTAAGGGGGTGGACGCTGAACTCGTCGCCAGCACACTGGACGCAGCGCTGACCGATGAGGAAGCCGTGCGCGCCGACACGCTGGCGCGCGCAGCAGTGCGGCGCTACATCGCTGCCGCTGATTACCAGACATTCCTGCGCCGGCTCGGCGGCTACCTGCAACGCCGCGGTTTTAGCGCCGAAACCATCCTTCCGATTGTCGAACGCCTCTGGCACGAACGCGGCGGCGACCCGGAAGCCGTTGATCGATCGCTCCTCGCGGAGCAGTAACTCGAATCAGAGCATACCTATGGCCGACATTCAATATCTGGGGCATTCATGCTTCCGCCTGCGCGGACGCGACGGCATCGTTCTTACCGATCCATATGACCGGTCGGTCGGACGTGATCTCGGTCGCCCGACAGCACATATCGTGACCGTCAGCCACCACCATCCCGATCATGACAACGTCGCCGCCGTGCGCCCGGTGCGCGACCGCGTCGTGGTGATCGACGGGCCGGGCGAATACGAGGTCGGCGGCATTTTGATCACCGGTGTGCGTACCTTCCACGATAAGCAGAAAGGCGCCGAACGCGGACGAAATACCGTCTACGTCATCCACCTCGATGACATCGTCTTTTGCCACCTCGGCGACCTGGCGCACGAACTGAGCGCCCAGCAACTCGAAGAGATCGGCAGCGTGGACGTGCTGTTCGTGCCGGTCGGCGGCGGCGAAACGATTGGACCGGCGGAGGCGGCATCGGTGATCAGTCAGATTGAGCCGCGCGTCGTGATCCCGATGCACTACGCAATCGAAGGGCAATCCGCCATGAATCTGGCGCCGCTCGACAAATTCCTCCACGAACTGGGCATCAAGGAGTATGCTCCAGACGAACGGCTGACGCTCAACGCAGGTAATCTTCCAGGAGAAGGTGAACAGACTCGCATCGTCGTCATGCGACCTGCTGTTTGAACAACGGATATTGTGCTATAATACGCAGAGTATGGTCAAGATACCGGGAATGTACAGGCAAACGCTCTGGTCTCAACGGTGTACAGGGTCGCCGATGAGATACGAGCCTCTCGAGGGGAAGGCAGCACTGCCTTCCCCTCAATCTATTTCCCCCATGATCACCGTTGTATAAACCGGAACGCAGATAGAGTGCACAGTTGGGAGCAACAGATCCATGGCAAAGTATATTTTCGTGACCGGCGGCGTTGCTTCATCCGTTGGCAAAGGCATTACGGTTGCGTCGATCGGGCGCTTGCTCAAGGCGCGCGGGTTGCGCGTCTCGGTGCAGAAACTTGACCCTTACATCAATGTCGATCCAGGAACGATGTCGCCCTACCAGCACGGCGAAGTGTTCGTCACCGAAGATGGCGCTGAAACCGACCTCGACCTCGGGCACTACGAGCGATTCATCGATGTGAATCTGACCCGCCTCAGTAATGTGACGACTGGCCAGATCTACTCGGCGGTCATTCAGAAGGAACGCCGGGGGGATTACCTGGGCGGCACGATTCAGGTGATTCCCCACATCACCAACGAGATCAAGTCGCGTATTGCCGCCGTTGCACGTCAGACCGGAGCGGATGTGGTGATCGTCGAGATCGGCGGAACGGTGGGCGACATCGAAGGGTTGCCGTTCCTGGAGGCCATCCGCCAGATGCGCAAGGATGTCGGGCGCGACAATGTGCTCTACATTCACGTCACCCTGCTGCCGCACATCGGCGCAACCGGAGAAGTCAAAACCAAACCGACGCAACACTCGGTTATGGAATTGCGGCGCGTCGGCATTACGGCGGATGTGATTGTGTGCCGTTCCGACTATCCGATCGCCGATGAGATCCGCGACAAGATCGCGCTCTTCGCCGATGTCGATATCGAAGCCGTGGTGCCGCTCCATACTGTCGAGACAATCTACGAAGTGCCGCTGGTGCTCGAAGAAACCGGTCTCGGCAACTACCTGACGTTACGCCTGGGGCTTGGCGCGCACGAGCCGAACCTCGACGACTGGCGCGATTTGGTGGCGCGCATCAAGGCGCCCAAGCGCAAACTCACCATCGCACTGGTTGGTAAATATGTCGAACTCCACGATGCGTATATCAGCGTCGTCGAAGCACTCCGGCACGCCGGGGTCCACCAGGGGGTCGATGTCGATATCCGCTGGATCTCATCCGAGCAGATCGAAGAGGAAGGATGCGAACCGCTCCTCCACGATGTCTATGGCATCGTCGTGCCTGGCGGCTTCGGCGACCGCGGCATTGAAGGGAAGATTGCAGCCGCCGGATATGCGCGCGAGCATAGCGTGCCGTACCTGGGCCTCTGCCTGGGGATGCAGGTGGCAACCATCTCGTTCGCGCGGCACGTCATCGGACCGGAGAGTAGAGCCAACAGCACCGAGTTCGACCTGCACACGCCGCATCCGGTCATCGACTTTATGCCGGATCAACTCGATATTACCGATAAGGGCGGTACGATGCGCCTCGGCGGGTATCCGTGCCGCTTGCTCCCTGGCACCCGCGCTCACGCTGCGTATGGCGCCGATCAGGTGGTCGAACGACATCGCCACCGCTTCGAGTTCAACAACAAGTATCGCCGCCTGTTCGAATCGGCAGGACTGGTCATCAGCGGGCAGTCACCCGACGGTCGCCTGGTCGAGATCATCGAACTGCGCGATCATCCGTGGTATGTCGGCGTCCAGTTTCACCCGGAGTTTCAGTCACGCCCCGACCGGCCGCATCCCCTGTTCCGCGACTTCATCGCCGCCGCCGCCCAGACGTTCCGCGAAGGCGATCAGCGCCCGCTGCCGCTCGAACAAAATGGAGTTGAATATTGACTTTTTCAGACGCGCTTTCAGGGCGCTGCGCTGCAACATCGCTCCAAAGTCTGCGTATTACTATCAGACGAGAAAGGAGAGAAACGATGCAGAATCAACCGGTTATCATCGAACAGCGCAGCGGTCCCAATCTGCTGATCCGCGCGCTGTATTTCATTGTCTTTGGGTTGTGGTTCAGCAGCATCTGGGCTGCCGTGGCATGGGTGCTGTGCGTCACAATCATTGGTTTACCGCTGGGTCTATGGATGCTCAATCGGCTGCCGCAGGTCGTCACGCTGGCGCCGCAACGCAATGATCTGGTGCTCGCCAACGGTCGCGCCTACTACGCCGATGTGCCACAGCGACCGTTTCTCCTGCGCGCCGTCTGGTTCGTGTTCGTCGGCTGGTGGCTGAGCGCGCTGTGGCTGACGCTCGCCTAGGCATTGTGCGCGTCTGTCATCGGTATGGTCGTCGCCTTCTGGATGTTCGACCGTGTGCCAGCGATCATCACCCTGGCGCGACGCTGATCGACAACCTGGTGGGTCTGCATATAGGGACGCCCCTCTCGCAGAGGTAGGTTTTGCCAGTAATTCCTCGCGCCAATTCGTCCTCTTTTGTGCATCAAATGCCGCAAATCCCCCTCTCCAGCCTTGCTGGAGAGGGGGCGGGGGGTGAGGAAGAAAAAGGCGTCAGGATGCGACCAACATCTATCGCACTACAAAACTCTACACGTGTGCGGGAGCGCCCCTGGCATTGAAGTCCTCCCGGTTTTCTCTGCGCCCTCTGTGTCTCTGTGGTTAATGAACGCACATACGGCGTTGTTCAACGTGCAACGTTCCCCCTCCGCCCTCTGTGCCTCTGTGGTTGAGACCGGAAGGCGGTCGGGAGACTTGCGCCTTCTCTCCCAAGGTAGAGGATGGACAACGGAACGCCCCCTGCCGTTGCGCAGTGCGTCATGGCGCGGTATAGTAGAAAAGGAACTGTGATCGTTCACAGGGAGACAATTATGATCCACATCCATTCCACCTCTGTCGCAACACTCTACGCGCAGGCCGGTCCTCTCACCGACCTGTCGATGTATCGAACTCACCTTGCCTGCCTCCCTACGACCATCGCCGATCTCTGCCGGGTCATTCAGGGAGTGCTGACTCATGTGTTCTGGGGAGGAGCAGACGCCACACCGCTCGATAATGAGCGCAGACGCGCCTTGTCTGAACGATCCGCCGCTGCAAAACTGGCGGCTATCCTGTCGTCAGACGACCGACCGCTCACCATCGCGCGTCCGCCGGAGCGACGCCTTCCAGCAACATCACGCGACTACAGCGTGCTTCTGGTGGCGCTGCTTCGACATCACGGCATTCCAGCGCGATCACGGTGCGGCTTTGTCACCTATCTGGCGCCGCAGCGCTACGAAGATCACTGGCTGGTCGAATACTGGGATGTCGATGAGGATCGCTGGGTGCTGGTCGATCCACAAATGGACGAGGTGCAGCGGGCAGCGCTCAACGTCTCATTCGACCCGCTCGACGTGCCGCGGACTCGCTTCTTGAGCAGCGGCGCAGCCTGGCAGCGCTGTCGGTCGGGAGCGCTCGACCCCACGCTCGTTGGACACCTCGAAGATCGGGGCATGCATGCCATCCGCTGCACCTTGATCCGCGATCTGGCAGCGCTCAACCGCGTCGAAATGCAACCGTGGGGCCGTTGGGGTCTCATGCTGCCGCCGGATGAGATGGTGAGCGATGCGGACATGGCGCTGCTCGATGCTGTGGCGCATACGACTGTCGGCGCTGTGGCAACCCTTTCGGCAGATGCGGTCGAGGCGCTCTACGCCTCGGATCCCCGTCTTCGCCCGCCCCAGGCATGGCTGGTCGCTCCGGACATCACCCGGTGGCGCGCAAGCCAGCCGCAATTGCATTGATCAACAGCAGGAGCAGGCGAAGTTGCTCTTCGTCTGCTTCCGGGTCGAGATGACGCACCGTGCGCCAGGAACGCAGCCGCGCGATCTGTTCACGGTGCAACGAATACAACCCTTCGCGTCGGAGTTCGAGCTGGCGGGCGATGTATGGGCGTTTCTCCTCGAGACGTCCGCCGTAGACCGCTTCGAGCATCGTGCGGGTGCGCGCAAACTCGTCAAGAATAGCATCGAGGATGACCGTCCGAGTAACGGGATCGTGCACCAGATCGGCGTATGCCCGCATGATATGCTCATCGGCATTCATCACACTTGTTGCCGCATTTCCCAGCAGGTAGTGCAACGGCGCCCATTCGCGCATTTCGGCACAGAGAGCGTCGAAAAGCGCCGGATCCTCCGCCTGCACCATCGCCAGCCCACTGCCGATGCCATACCAGCCCGGCAGATAAAAGCGCGCCTGGTTCCAGCTGAATACCCACGGGATGGCGCGCAGGTCGGCGAGAGATTGTGCACCCGTGCGTCGCGCCGGACGCGAACCGATCCGGCTCGCCTCGATTGCGTCGATCGGCGTCGCTTCCCGAAAGAACGGAATGAAGCGCTCGTGATCGACCAGCGCGCGGTACGCCTGCTGGCTGTGCCTGGCAAGCAGATCGAGCGCGATGGACAGATGATGAGGGTGGGGCCGGGGAGGGCGAAGGGTGGCGCCGGTGACGCCTGCCAGCAACAGTTCGAAGTTGTAGACCGCGCTGATACGATTGGCGTATTTCTGCGCAATGGTTTCACCCTGCTCGGTCATGCGCAGGTCGCCGGCCAGCGCTTCGACCGGCAATGCTCGGATGAAGCGTCCCGTCGGTCCCGCGCCACGGCTTAGCGTTCCGCCGCGCCCGTGGAAGAAACGGATGCGCACCCCCGCCGCTCGTCCTTCGGCGGCAAGCGCCTGCTGCGCTCGCTGCAACGCCCACAGGCTTGCACCGATGCCGCCATCCTTGTTGCTGTCGCTATACCCGATCATCACCTGCTGCACCCGTTCGTCGACACCGCACGTCTGCCGTTGCCACTCCAGGCTGCGCCGGACGATCGGATGCGCCAGGTAGTCGCGCAGAATCGCCGGGCTGCGCTCCAGATCGTCGATCGTCTCGAAGAGCGGCACAACCGGCAACGGGCAGACGGGACCTTCCGGCGTGCTGATGATCAGCCCGGTTTCGCGCGCAAAAAGGAAGACAACCAGTAGATCGGACAGATTGCGCGTCATGCTGACGATCAGCGCCCCCAACCCATCGGCGCCATAGGCGTGAATGTGTTCGACCAGGACCCGATAGCAACTCAGTACCGCCTCAGCTTCCGGTCCAACCGGCATCCCCATTCTGGTGAAGGGACGCGGCGACTCCAGTTCCGCCTCGATCAGCGCCAGGCGTCGGGCTTCGTCCCACGAAGGATAATCGCTTCCATCAATGCCGGCTGCTGTAAGGAGTTGCGCGAGCGCTCGATCATGAAACGCACTGTTCTGCCGGATGTCGAGCGCCGCCAGATGAAAGCCAAAGGTGCGCACGCTCCGAATAAGCGGTCGCACATCAGATCGCGCCAATTGTGTTGCGCTCACGGCAACCAGCGCCTCATCGAGAATGCGCAGGTCGGCGATGAGTTCGGCAGCGCGGGTGTAGCGACCAGGGGCAGGCGCTCCGGCAGGTTCCGGGAGACGCGCCAGCATAAGGTTGACCATCTGGCGCCAGGGTTCGTTTGGGTTGCGATCCAGAGCGTGCTGCCCGGCTTCTCCCAGCAGATCGGCGTAGTGGTGCAACGCACTGATCAGGAAATCAGGCGGAGTCTGGAGCAGGTTGGACAGACTCAGGCGCTGTGCCAGCACAATCAACTGCGCACGCAGCAGGTCGAGTGCGTTCGAGCGCAACTCCAGCAGCGCCATGCGGGTCACATCGGCGGTCACGAGCGGATGCCCATCGCGATCGCCACCAACCCACGTGCCAAAGGTGATGACCGGCAGCGAGTCGGGATCGTCCAGCAAAGCCGGATTGTTGCCGACCGCCTGCCATATCTGGCGCAGTCGCTGATCATGGTATGCCAGCGCTTCAGGGAAGACATTGCGAAGATAGTGAATAGCGTTGCATAACTCCGAGGCGACGTCGGGCCGCCGGAGAAAGATGTCGCCGGTGCGCCAGAGGCGTTCCAGAATAGCGCGCACATCGTCGGCGATGCCCTGCCGTTCGAGCGGCGTCCACATCTGGTTCTCGGCTTTGACCAGTTGCAGGTAGAGTTCACGGTAGTGCGCCAGCACGGTTGCGCGTTTGGCTTCGGTGGGATGCGCCGTCAGGACGAGTTCGACTCGAATGCGCGGCAGCGCTGCGGCAATCTGGGCATCGCTCAATCCTGCGTTGCGCAACTGCACGAGGATCTGCCCCCAGAGACCACGCAACGCGGCAGGTCCTTCAACCGTTTCAGCAACGCGACGCGTTTGCGCCTCAGCGTTCTCTTCGACCAGGTTGAGCAGCTGAAAGGCAATCGCATATGCCTGCGGGGCGCGTTCGGGCAACTGCACCAGGCAGGACGGATGCCCCGTCCAGGGCAATAGTGCATGAATATCGGCGGCGCCCGCAGCATCCAGCACCTCATAGAAACGATCCAGCAGCCAGCGCAGATCGCGTTCGATGCGCGCCTGCGTCGGAATGTCACCCAGACTCATGCTCATATGCTTAACACCTCCCACGACTGACACCGGGGGTTGGCTGAGTCGGTCGAAGCCGACAGCCAATGCCCATATGCTGAAGACCTGCCGCCACTCATTGCCTGCTCAAGGCAATCCTGATAAACCACCGTCAGATCGCGCAGACGCGCGGCAAGACGTTGATCGAGCGCTCCCGATGGCATACGCCAGGTCCAGTTGTGCGACCCCAGGGTGCCGGGCGGGTTCATCCGCGCCTCGCTCCCGAGACCCAGCAGGTCCTGAACCGTCGTCATCGCCGTGTGAGCGACCGACATCCAGGCGGTGCGGATGAATGCCCAGGCGATGTCATCGGCGCTGCCGCAGAGATAGCGCAATGCATCACGACGCTCGGCATCAGTCGAACTGTTCGTGAACCAGCCAACCAGCGTATCGTTGTCGTCGGCGCCGGTGTAGACGACGCAGGTGTGCGGGTAGTTGTGGGGGAAGAAACGATCCCCTTCGCAGCGGTTGAAGGCAAACTGGAGAATGCGCATTCCCGGAAACCCAAACTGCGCCATGAGCGCATCGAGTCCGGCGCGCGACTCGGTCGTGAAATCGCCCAGGTCCTCGGCGATGATCGCCACCTCGCCGAGCGCCGCCGCGACTGCCGTAAACAGATCGGCGCGCGGACCATCGACCCACCGACCGTTGATCGCAGTCGTCGCCTGCCGGGATTTCCCAGTAGTTGTAGAACCCGCGGAAATGGTCAATGCGCACGACATCGGCGAGCGTGAATGCAGCACGGAAGCGGTCGATCCACCAGCGATACCCATCGGCAGCCATCACATCCCACCGATAGAGCGGGTGCCCCCAGAGTTGCCCCGTCTCACTGAAATAATTGAGCGGCACGCCGGAGACCACGGTTGGGCGCAGGTTCGCATCGAAGTGGAACAGGTGCGGATTCGCCCAGACATCGGCGCTGTCGAGCGCGACGAAGATCGGCACATCGCCGATGATCCGGATGCCGCGATTGCTGGCATAGCGCCGCAGTTCCCGCCACTGGACGAAGAACATCCACTGAAAGTATTTGTGCGCCTCAATCGTATCGGCAAGCCCGGCGCGCGCCCGCGCCAGCGCGTCCGGCTCACGCGCCGCAAGCGCCGGAGACCACTCTGTCCAGGCGCGCATGCCGTGCGTCTGTTTCAGCGCCATGAAGAGCGCCGCATCATCGAGCCAGGCTGCCTGCTCTTCACAGAATCGCTCGAATGGCGCACGATCGGCGGTCGGCAACATCTGAAAGCGCCGGAAGGCGCGATCCAGCAGCACCGACTTCCAGGCAATGACCGGACCAAAATCGACCCGCTCATCAGACAATGCCGGGCAATCGGCAAGATCGTCAGGGGTCAGATGTCCGGCAGCAAGCAGACGATCAGGACTGATAAGCAATGGATTGCCAGCAAATGCCGAAGTTCTCTGGTAGGGCGAGTCGGCATATCCGGTCGGGCTGAGCGGCAGAACCTGCCAGTACGTTTGACCGGCAGCCGCCAGAAAATCAACGAAGCGGTACGCTTCATCCCCCAGATCGCCGATGCCGTATGGTCCGGGGAGCGATGCCGGGTGCAGGATCAACCCGCTGCGTCGTGGAAATGGGGTCATAGGCGATTCGTTGATAAATGGTTCCTGTTTTGATTCAACATTGCAATCATTCCCGTCTTGATAGACATCACTGGTCTGGATTACAGTACATTGGCTGTTCTCACCTGATATATCAGGCTGAACTGCGGACAAGTCGCCACTAACCCGGCAGACAATGCTTACGAAGGAAGGAGGAATCTGTGCTTCGACTCTTCGCCTCTCGCGCATCCGAATTATACACCATTATACACCGGATTGCGCAATCCCATCCACACACAGTGCTTACAACCGGTCTCGTGGTCATTGCCTTGATCCTGGCGATTGCAGGCGCAACATCAGTGCGCGCCGTGTACACCAGCCCGATCAGTGGACCGGTGACGATGTCTCCTTCATCAGAGGCAGGCGCTGCGACGCCATACCCCTCGACGATCGACGTCAGCGGGTTGAGCGGTTCGATTGTGAGCGTCGTGGTGCGACTGAGATCTTGACATTGTTCTGGTCGGTCCGTCCGGTCAGGCGGTCATGCTTATGTCCGATGTCGGCGGCGCGACCCCGATAACCAACGTAAATCTCGTCTTTAGCGCGAGCGCGACAGCCAACCTTCCCGATGCCGGTCCAATCACCAGCGGAACCTATCGACCGACGAACGTCGGTGGAAACGACCCGATGCCTTCCCACCTGAATCTGCCTGCAGGACCGTATGGAACGGCGCTGTCGGTGTACAATCTGGCAAATCCCAACGGCATCTGGCGCCTGTACATTGCCGAAGATGACAGCGGTTCGAGTGGTTCGCTGACGTCCTGGCAACTCGAGATTGTGACGATCGACCTTCAGGCAACGCTTACTTCTGTTCCATCATCGGTGAACGCCGGTGATCCGCTGAACTACACCATCACGGTAACCAATACAGGCACCGATCCGGTGGCGAATGTCACCCTGACCAGCGCCATTCCTGCCAACACCGCCTTCAGTCTGGTGATGCCGCCTGCCGGCTGGACCTGCCCTCCGCCGGCGGCTGGCGCGTCGACGTTCAGTTGCACGGCTGCTTCCGTTGCAGTTGGCAGCGCAACCTTCACTGTGCAATTGAATGTCGATCCGGCAACTGCGCCGGGCACGACATTGCCGCTCTCTACAACCATTTCATCCGCCACACCCGAAGCCAATACGGAGAATAATACGTCTTCCGCTACGGTTACTGTCACCACTTCAGCAAATCTGGAGGTTGTGTCGCTGACGGCGCCCGCCAGCGTCAATGCCGGTGAGAACGTCGAGTCCGTCACAACGGTGCGCAACAATGGTCCCAGTTTTGCCGCCAATGCCAGCGTATCGCTGCCGCTGGACACAGATACGACATTCGTGGCGCTGACATCGCCCGACGGCTGGAACTGCACTACTCCCAACGTCGGCGAGACCGGCACAGTGACATGCACCATCGCAACCTTTACCCTGACCAGTGTGGAATTCCGCCTGACGGTGCGGGTGAAACCCGACGTCGCTCCGGGGACGACAGTTGACAGCACAGCAACCGTTGCATCAGAGACCACCGATCCGAATACCGCCAATAATACCAGACAGGCGACCACAAACATTACCACTCTCGCCGATCTGGCGCTGACCGTCTCGGATGAGCCTGATCCGGTCAGCGCCGGCGCCCAACTAAGCTACACGATTGTCGCCACGAACAACGGGCCGAGCAACGCCAGCGTCGTCACGTTGACGACCTCTATTCCCACCAATACCACCTTCGTCTCGCTTGCCGCGCCGGATGGATGGAACTGCACGACGCCAGGCGTCGGCGACATCGGTGCAATCACGTGCACCAGGCCCAGTTTCGGCCTTGGTAATGCAACTTTTACCCTGCGCGTCCGGGTCAAGCAGGGCACGCCTGTCGGCACGACCCTGTCGTTGAACGCGAACATTGCCAGTGCAACGTCCGACCCGAATACGACCAACAACCCCGCCAGCAGCACGACGACGGTCACAGTGAATGCCGATCTGAGCGTGCGCATCAGCGCCGACAAACCGAGCATTCGCCCTGGAGAGACCCTGACCTACACAGTCGAAGCCAACAACAGCGGACCCGAATTTGCCAATGACGTCACGCTCACCATGGCAGTGCCGAATGGTACGGCTTTTGTGTCGCTGACCAGACCGCCGGGGTGGGACTGCACCACGCCGGCGGTCGGCGCAACCGGACCGATCACCTGCACCACTGCTGCGCTCGACGTGGCGACCGATACGTTTGTCCTCACGGTCACAGCCAATGCTGCGTCAGAGGATGCAACGATCACGAACACCGCCACTATCGCTTCACCTGTCACCGACGGAGATCCGGGCAACAACACGGCGACGGCATCGACCGCGCTCTGGGCGAAACTGCGCGTCTATCTTCCGTTGATATCCCGGTGAGAGGAGGCGCATATCGGAATAAGAGGCCGCCTGAGCGACGCTCAGGCGGCTTCTCTATGCTACTATAGACTGCATTCGGCAACCTGAAAGGAGAATGGCATGAGCGCCCTCGATCTGACCTGGATCCGTGCTCAGTTTCCTGCCCTGGCGCAGGAGATGAACGGTACTCCTGTCGTGTTTTTCGACGGTCCCGGAGGAACGCAGGTTCCTCAGCGAGTGATCGATGCAATGGTTGAGTATCTGACCTTTCATAACTCAAATACGCACGGCGCTTTTGCAACCAGCCGCCAGACCGATGCCATCATCGATGCAGCCCGCGTCGCAATGGCTGACTTCCTGGGATGCGATGCTGATGAGGTAGTCTTTGGTCCGAATATGACCACGCTGACCTTTGCGATCAGCCGGGCATTCGGGCGCGAGATCCGACCCGGTGACGAGATTGTGGTCACCCGCCTGGATCACGATGCGAACGTAGCGCCCTGGCAGGCGCTCGAAGAACGCGGTGCGATCATTCGGATGGTCGATATCGATGGAGAGGATTGCACCCTCGATATGGCGGACATGGCGCGCGCGATCAGTCCTCGAACAAAACTGGTAGCCGTCGGATATGCGTCGAATGCGGTCGGTACCATCAACGACGTGGCAACCATCACGCGCATGGCGCACGATGTCGGCGCGCTGGTGTACATCGATGCCGTGCACTATGCGCCCCATGGTCCAATTGATGTGCGCGCGCTCGACTGTGATTTTCTGGCGTGCTCGCCGTACAAGTTTTTCGCACCGCATATGGGGGCGCTCTATGGCAAGCGTGAGCGCCTGGCGCACTTGCATCCCTACAAGGTGCGTCCCTCCGCCGATGTCGTTCCCGACCGCTGGGAAACCGGCACCAAAAATCACGAAGGTCTGGCAGGGATCACCGCGGCAATCGACTATCTGGCAGAACTGGGGCGACGTGTGGCGCCGGCGGCGACACGGCGAGCAGCGCTGGTGCAGGCGATGGAAGCCATTCAGACGTATGAACGGGGTCTTTCGCAGAAATTGATCGCTGGCCTGCTCGCTATTCCGGAATTGACCTTCTACGGCATCAGCGATCCGGCGCGCCTCGCCACACGCACCCCGACCGTCGCGGTGCGTGTGGCGAGGCGCACCCCGCGCGAACTCGCTAAGAGCCTTGGGGAACGCGGCATTTTCTGCTGGGACGGCAACTACTATGCGATCAACCTGACCGAGCGCCTGGGCGTCGAAGCGGACGGCGGCATGCTGCGGATCGGGCTGGTACACTACAATACTGCCGAGGAGATCGACCAGTTGCTGGAGGCGTTGCAGGAGATCAGGAGTTAGGGGTTAGGGATTAGGGATTAGAGAATGGGTTCTCGGTTCCCGGTTCTCGGTTCTCAGTTCTCAGTTCTCGGTTCTCAGTTCTCGGTTCTCGGTTCTCAGTTCTCGGACAATTTGACAAACCCTGGTGTCTTGCGTATGATTCATATGGTTCCCACGGGGCGTGGCGCAGTCTGGTAGCGCACAGCGTTTGGGACGCTGGGGTCGTGGGTTCGAATCCCTCCGCCCCGACCATAGGTTGCAGAACTTTCTTCGTGTCAGCCCGCACCAGCGGGATATGTCAGTTTACTCCAAAACTGCATCCAACTGACGTTTTCCATCGTATAATACAACGAATAAGAAGATTGCGCCCCAGCGAGCCGGGGCTGCATTAATGTGTTCTTTATCTTTTTGATTATTGACAAGGCAAGCGCCCTGAGTGTATGATTATGTCGGGTTCTTGTCTTCAAGAGCCTGGTGGGTTTGTCGCCCCCTTACATGAGCAACAGCGCTCGACCAGGCTCGTTGAGCGCGCCTGAGACAGGATACGAAGAGGGCGCGGCTCCTCCCGGCATAGTGGGGGAGCCGCGCTATGTCTCTCTAGATGGAGTTGCGCCATGAGCCGAATGATGCCGGAACGACATTCGTGGGATGAACTCGATGAGCGCCGCGCAATCGTCAATGAAGACGATGTGGCGCCTGTGACAGATATTGAAGATATTGCAACCGAGAATCTGGAGGAAACGCTGGAGTCGAATTCGACCCTCGATTCGATCCAGCACTACCTGCAGGAGATCGGCCGTGTTCCACTGCTGACGGCTGCGGAGGAGATCGAGCTTGCCGAGCGCATGGAGCGCGGCGCTGCCGCTGAACGTCGCCTGGCGTCGGCGGAAGATCTCAGCCCGCAGTTGCGTCAGGCGCTGCTCGCCGATGTGGCCGCCGGTCAGGAAGCGCGCCGCCATCTGATCCAGGCGAACCTGCGTTTGGTGGTGAGCATTGCTAAAAAGTATGTTGGCCGGGGGCTTTCGCTGCTCGACCTGATCCAGGAAGGGAATATCGGCCTGATGCGCGCCGTTGAGAAGTTCGACTACCACAAGGGCAATCGCTTCTCGACGTATGCAACCTGGTGGATCCGCCAGGCAGTGACCCGCGCTATCGCCGAGCAGGGACGCACTATCCGCCTGCCGGTGCATATGAGCGAATCGGTCGGGCAGGTCAAGCGCGCTGCTGATCGCCTGGCGCAGGCGCTGGAGCGGCAGCCGACGCCTGAGGAGATTGCAACTGCACTCGGGCAGCCGACCGAGCGGATTGAGCGCGTGCTCGAGGCGTCGCGCCGTCCGGTATCACTTGAGACGCCGGTTGGTGAGGATGGCGAGCATACCCTCGGCGATTTCTTGCAGGATAGCGAGTTGCCCACGCCGGTTGAGGCGGCGTCGCAGCAGTTGCTGCGGCGCGATCTTGCCGCTGCACTTGATCGCCTGAACGAGCGCGAACGGCGGATCATCGATCTGCGCTATGGGCTGGTGGACGGCCAGCGCCGCACGCTCGAGGAGGTCGGGCGGGTGCTGGGGATGACCCGCGAGCGCGCGCGCCAGATCGAGGCGGAAGCACTGCGGCGCCTGCGCGCACCCGATGTGGGACTGCACCTGCGCGACTACCTGGAGTAGAACGTGGTCTTCCTTCACCCCCTCTTCTGCACCTCAGAAGAGGGGGTTTTTTCGTGTCGGCGCGTGCGGAGGGAGAGAAGCGGATGGATCACATCCCTCCAGTATCGAACAAATGCAGATTGAGAATGATACTTTTCTTATCTGTGCCGGCGCTTTCGTCATCGCTTTGTTGACCGGATGCCGTAGTATAGCGTGGCAACATATGCGCGCTGAAATGGTCATAAACTCTATGCTGCATCGCATACCCTTTGTACGACCGCTGATGCTGTTCGTTGTCGGCGGTGTACTGGGAACGTTCGTTTCCTACGACCCCGTTGTGAGCCTGGCGTGGCTCTTTCCCATGATAATGGGAGTGATCGTCTACCTTGGCATTGTGGCCGTTCTGCGCCACCGATTGATGATCGTCGCCATGGTTCTGGCGTGCTGGAGCATTGGGTACAGCGTCTTGCTGGCGACGCAGTATCGGCATCTGGGGTTCGATGAGAAACTGGGGCTTGCCGCCTGGCTTGGGCGGCTGCTCAGTGCGCCGTTGCCAGATATGACGCCGGTATTCATTGATGCCAATGCCGCGGGATCGTTCCTGGCGCCGGCGATACCGCTCATCGTCGGGCTGGCATGGACCGCGCGCGGCGCATATCGCGCGGCGTGGGGCGTTGCCGCCGCCGCCGTCGCCTTTGGTTTGTTGCTTACTTCTTCGCGCGGCGCATTCGTTGCGCTGGCGGCGGCAAGCCTGCTCTGGCGCCTGGTGCGCGTGCAGGTGGACGCGCATCGATCCGGCGCCTGTCTGCCGCGTTTCGACCGGCGGAACACCATCGTTGCGGGTGCAACTCTTGCCGGCGTAATCGCCGGTATCCTCCTGCTGGTCCGACATCCATTGGCGCAGGACGCCTTCGCTTCGGCGCTGCTGCGCGCCGAGGATCGGCTGGCGGTCTATCGCAACAGCCTGTTTCTGGCGCTCGATTTTCCGTTCAGCGGCATCGGGCCGGGAGCGGTGTTCGGGCAGATGTATTCGCGCTTTCAGTTGCTCATCATTCCCACCTACATCGGCTATGCGCACAATCTGTTCCTCGGCGTCTGGCTGGCGCAGGGCATCATCGGTCTGATCGGCTTCCTCTGGTTGTTGATCGCTGCGCTGCGCCGCATTGCAGCGACGCTTTGCACACAGTCGCCGCTCGTGCAGGGCGCAACGATCGGCTGCGTTGTCCTCCTGCTCCACGGGCTGACCGACGCACCGCAGTATGATACATCCTGGGCAACGATGATCCTGGCGTTCGCTCTCTTCGGCATCGCCGCTACCGCTGTCTGGCGTCCAATTGACGCACCGTTGCAGACTGCCGACCACACGCCTCAACGCTATGCCCGGCGATCTCTGGCAATCGCTGTGACGGGCATCGTTGCGTTGACGATGAGTGCGTCGCACCTTGCGGCTGCGGGAGCGGGCAATGTCTCTGCATGGTTTCAGGCGCGCGCGATGCTTACTGAAGGGCTGGCGCAGGAGGAGCGCACCACACTGATGCATGAGTCGGTCGTCTGGGTCAACCATGGGCTGCGGATGGCGCCGGACTCGCCGCTGATCCAGAAGCGGCTGGGCATGCTGGCGCTTGATCGAGGCGACTATCCGCGCGCGATCAATTCCCTCGAGCGCGCACAATCATTGCTTGCCGATGATCAGGCGGTAGGCAAGACGCTGGGCATGGCGTATGTGTGGAACGGCGATCCCGACCATGGCGCCGAAATCCTGGCGCATCTCGACTATGCCGATGAGGTGCGCGAAGAACTGGGCGTCTGGGTGTATGCCTGGCAGGAACGTGGGCGCGACGACCTTGCCGCCTATGCGCAACGCGCCGCGCAGGCAATGGCGGCAATTCACTGAGATCTCGAACACGTTCACGATTACGATGAATCTCTCAGAGGGTTGACAATCGTGAGTTGGTTGGCAACCATCAGCCCTTCCTGCATATCCTCGGGTAAAGGATAGTCGCCCCTGCCGCGAGTGCGCTAGACAGGATCAAACTATCCCAGTACGAAACCCGGTACACAGTGCGGAGATCGGAAGCGTGCAAAAGAATAGCGCGGCTATGCTCAATAATCAGATATTTGCGATAGAACGAGCGTATCAACTTGCGAATATCCGACTCAGTGGCTTGAAATTTGCGCAGCAGGTTGACGGCGACTTCATTGATGACTTGCGTACTCAAGACAATCTGTGACGTGCCACGAACGAGCACTCTGGCTCGATGCGCTTTCTGGATGTCCTGAACTGAAGGCATACAGCCAGATATTTGTGTCAATAAATACCAGAGAGGAGGACCTGCTACCGGCGCTCATAGATTTCATCTCGCTTCAACGGTGTGAACGAATCACTGTGATAGGGATGATCGAGGAGAAACTCCACCATATCCTCCTCATCCTCGTCCTCGTTGATGAGAATAATGATGCGCACACGACCCGTGACGAGATGACGATATTCCTCCGGCAGCTTGATAGTGCCATGCTCGACGCGAGTTTGGAACTCAATGACGCTCATATGTCACCTTCTGCCTCAGACAATGCAACGATGCCCGCTTACAAACAAGTGTAGCACGATTCAGGCGCCAGGGCCAATTCGCCGCAACCCTACAACAGGCTCTTCAACTCCTCAGCCGCCTTGCGCGTCATGCCCGGTACGGCGGCGATTTCGTCAACGGTTGCGTTGCGAATGCCGTCGAGTGAGCCAAAGCGTTTGAGCAGCAACTGGCGCCGCTTCGGACCGATGCCGGGGATCTCTTCCAGGCGCGACGCGGTCGCCGATTTGCTGCGCAGTTTGCGGTGATAATCTTTCGCAAAACGGTCGGCTTCTTCGTCAATCCGCCGGATGAGACGCAACGCGGCGCTATCGCGCTCGAGAACGATGAGATCGCTCGCGCCGGGGATCAGCAGATCGAAGCGGTCACGGTTCGGACCTTTGACGACTCCAACGACCGGAATATGCTCGAAGCGCAGGTCGCGCAGCACGTGCAATGCGCCATTCACCTGGCCGATGCCGCCGTCGATCAGGACGAGGTCGGGCAGTTCCGCCCATGTCTCCTGACGTTCGAGGTCGGCCTGTAATCCCGGCGCATCGGTCTTGTCCCCCTCCTCCTGCTCTACGACATCGGTCTGACCGTTGACCACGCGCTTGTCCGCCGGGTGTTCCTCTTCGCCGATGACCATGGCAGCGCGCCGGAAGCGCCGCCGCAGCACTTCCTGGATCGAGGCGACATCGTTTGCGCCTTCGACGGTTTTGATCCTGAACTTGCGGTAGCGGCTCTTTTTTGGTTCGCCATGCTCGAAGACCACCATCGCCCCCACCGAATGGCTTCCCTGGGTATTGGAAACATCGAAACATTCGATGCGCGTCGGCAGCGCGCTCAGGCCAAGCAGATCGCGCACCTCGGTCAACCCCGCCACCGCGCGTTGCTCGCTGTTGAGCCATTGCAGACGGAGTTCGTCGAGTTTCTGGCGGGCATTCTGTTCCGCAAGTTCGACGAGACGGCGCCTTTCGCCGCGCTGCGGCGTGTGCAAAGTAATCTTGCGCCCTGCTTTTTGCGCCAGCCACTGCTCAATGACTGCCAGATCGTCGAGCGGTATGGGCAGCAGCAACGTCGCCGGAAGTTCGGCGGCTGCGTCATAGAATTGCGTCAGGAACGAGGCGAGCAGGTCTTCGCTGCGCTCCCCTTCGGCATTCTGCAGTGGGAACGACTCGGCGCTGATCAATTTTCCAGCACGAATGCACAAGACCTGGACGACCGCCATTCCCTCCTCACGCGCCAGTCCGATGACGTCCTGGTCGGCGTCGTCATGGCGCAGGACCTGCTGCCGCTGGCTGATCAGTTCGATGTCGCGGATGCTGTCGCGCAACCGCGCGGCGCGCTCGAAGTCGAGCCGTTCCGCCGCCTCTTCCATCTGGCGACGCAATGTTTTCACCACCAGGTCGCTCTTCCCTTCAAGAAAACGGCAGACCGACTCGACTGTGGTGCGATACTCGTCCTGATTGACCAGACCCGGCACGCACGGACCCAGGCAACGCTTGATGTCGTAGTACAGGCATGGTTTGCCGAGCCGCCGGTGACGGTTGAACTTATCGTCGGGGCAGCGCGACGGCGGACGAAAGGCGAACAACCGATTGAGCTGATCGAGGGTGCGGTAGACAGCGCCGGCGCTGGAGTATGGTCCGAAGTAGCGCGCCCCCGCTTCCCAGCGCGGGTTGCGCGTCGCAAAAATACGGGGCCACGGCTCGTTCAGCGTCACCTTGATATACGGGTAACTCTTGTCGTCCTTCAGCATCACATTGAAGCGCGGACGGTGCTGCTTGATGAGGGTCATTTCGAGCAGCAGCGCTTCGAGTTCGGTGGATGTCACAATCACCTGAAAATCGGCGATCTGCGCCGCAAGACGCGCTGTTTTGCCGTAGAAATCACCGGTGTGGTTGAAATAGGAGCGCATGCGGTCACGCAGCCGTTTGCTCTTGCCGATGTAGATGATCTTCCCCTGGGCATTCTTCCAGAGGTAGACGCCAGGCGCGAGCGGCACGGCGCGCAACCGTTCTTCAAAGGCGACAGGATCAGCAATGGCCGTATGAGTGAGGTCGGGCATGGCTCTATTATACCATTTCCCAACATGACGAATCGCCCCAAAAAAAGTGGTACAATCGCAGATACACCTCGAACGTCTTTCAGAATAACCGTACTATGACGGAAGGACGGAGCCATGTCCAGCGACCTCAAACGTCACA
The DNA here is from genome assembly GCF_057785375.1 of Roseiflexus sp. Taxonomy (NCBI): domain Bacteria; kingdom Bacillati; phylum Chloroflexota; class Chloroflexia; order Chloroflexales; family Roseiflexaceae; genus Roseiflexus; species Roseiflexus sp. The sequence goes on along the minus strand of NZ_JBYNRX010000006.1, from coordinate 22,634 downwards.
GTCGCACGATTACCGATGGGCGCACCCGCGCCGGGGCGCGCGCGATGCTCAAGGCGATCGGATTTACCGACGAGGACCTGGCAAAGCCGATCATTGGCATTGCCAATACCTGGATCGAGACGATGCCGTGCAACATCAACCTGCGCGCGCTGGCGGCGCGAGTCAAGGAAGGTGTGCGGGCAGCAGGCGGCACGCCGATGGAGTTCAACACCGTTGCCATCGCCGATGGCGTCACCATGGGCACCGAAGGAATGAAGGCGTCGCTGATCAGCCGCGACCTGATCGCCGACTCGATCGAACTGATGGGACGCGGCTACATGTTCGACGCGATTATTGCGCTCGTGGCGTGCGACAAGACGATCCCCGGCGCTGCGATGGGGTTGACGCGCCTGAACGTCCCCGGGTTCCTGCTCTACGGCGGCTCGATCGCTCCCGGTCACTGGCGCGGCAAAGAGATTACGATTCAGCATGTGTACGAAGCGATTGGCGCGGTCGCTGCGGGCAAGATGACCGATGAGGAATTGAAGGAGATCGAGGACGCGGCGTGCCCCGGTCCCGGCGCGTGCGGCGGCCAGTATACCGCCAATACCATGGCAACGATTATGGAGATCATCGGGCTGTCCCCGATCGGCACGGCAGCAGTGCCCGCCGCCGACCCGCGCAAGGATTCGGTTGGCTACCGCGCGGGCCAGTTGATCATGGATGTGCTTCAGCGTGACCTGAAGCCGCGCGATATTCTGACGCGCGCTGCGTTCGAGAATGCGATCGCCAGCGTGGCGTTGACTGGCGGTTCGACCAATGCGGTGCTCCACCTGCTGGCGCTGGCGCGCGAGGCGGGCGTGCCGCTGACGCTCGACGACTTCGACACGATCAGCCGCCGCACCCCCCTCTGCTGCGACCTGATGCCGAGCGGCAAGTATTCTGCTATTCATGTCGATCAGGCGGGCGGCATCCAGGTAATCGCGAAACGGCTCGTCGATGGCGGCTTTGCCCACGGTGATGCGATCACCGTCACCGGGCGCACGCTGGCGGAAGAGGCCGCAGATGCTGTGGAAACGCCAGGTCAGGACGTAATCCGCCCGCTCGACAATCCGATCAAGCCAACTGGCGGGTTGCTGGTGCTGCGCGGCAACCTGGCGCCCGAAGGGTCGGTCGTCAAACTGTTCGGCTACGAACGCACCTACCATCGCGGTCCGGCGCGGGTCTTCGACAGCGAAGAGGCGGCGATGGCGGCAATCGTCGGCGGCGAAATCCGGCCGGATGACATTGTTGTGATCCGCTACGAGGGTCCGCGCGGCGGTCCAGGCATGCGCGAGATGCTCGGCGTGACCTCGGCGATTGTCGGCGCCGGTCTTGGCCAGTCGGTGTCGCTCATCACCGACGGGCGCTTCAGCGGTGCGACGCGCGGGGTGATGATCGGGCACGTGGCGCCGGAAGCGGCGCGCGGCGGTCCGCTTGCGATTGTGCGGGAGGGGGACGAGATCGAGATCAACCTGGACGAGCGCCGCGTCGATCTGGTACTTTCGGAAGAGGAGATCGCCGACCGGTTGCTTGCCTGGCAACCGCCGGCGCCACGCTTCGAGTGGGGCGTGATGGCGCGCTATAGCGCGCTGGTGTCGTCGGCGGCGGAAGGCGCAGTGCTGGTGACGCCGTAGTTTGTGGACGGAAACGCTACGGAATTGCTTAGAAAGGCTGACGCAAAGGCGCGAAGACGCAAAGGGCGTCATTGACTGCGAGGCTTTGCGCCTCTGCGTCTTCGCGTCCATCTTTTGAGAAATGTTGTAAGCTCGTTGGAGCGGGTCTCGACTCGTTTCAACAAGGATCCTCTTCATCTCGTTAGGGCCAGTCTCAGACTCGCCCTAACAAGGAGTCTCTTCATGGCTTTCCCCACCGATTTCACCGGTTTGCTCGAATGGCGCTGCATCGGGCCGTTCCGCGGCGGGCGGGTGGTCGCCGTCGCGGGAGATCCGCGCGACATTGGAACCTTTTATTTCGGCGCGTGCGCTGGCGGGGTCTGGAAAACGGTCGATGGCGGCATGTACTGGGAGTGCGTCTCCGACGGCTTCTTCAACACTGCTGCCATTGGCGCGCTTGCCGTTTCCGACTCCGATCCCAATGTCATCTACGCCGGAACTGGCGAGACGACGATCCGGATCGACGTGTCGCACGGCGATGGGGTCTACAAAAGCACTGACGCCGGTAAAACCTGGGCGCACGTTGGTCTGGCGGATACGCGCTTCATCGGCAAAATCCGCATTCATCCGCACAACCCGGATATCGTCTGGGTTGCGGCGCTCGGGCATGCGTTCGGTCCGAACGACGAACGGGGGGGGCTTCAAGAGCGTCGATGGCGGGGCGACGTGGCGTAAGGTGCTGTTCAAAAGCAACAAGGCTGGCGCCGTCGATCTCTCGCTCGATCCAAGCAACCCGCGCATTCTGTACGCCGCCGTGTGGGAAGCGTACCGCAGTTTCTGGCAGATCTCGTCCGGCGGACCCGACAGCAGCCTGTGGATGAGCCGCGACGGCGGCGAGACCTGGATCGACATCACCGATCGTCCGGGCTTGCCAAAAGGGTTGAAGGGCAAGATGGCGGTCGCCGCCTCACCGGCGCAATCCGGGCGCGTCTGGGCATTGATTGAACATGCGAAGGAAGGCGGTCTCTACCGCTCCGACACCTACGGCGACATGTGGGAGAAGGTTTCCGACAATCAGAACCTGATCTCGCGCGCCTGGTACTACATGCACCTGACGCCCGATCCGCTCGACGCCGACACCATCTGGGTCAATAACCTCAGCCTGTGGAAATCGACCGATGGCGGTCACACGTTTGTGGAGGTTGCCACGCCCCACGGCGACAACCATGATCTCTGGATCGATCCGCGCGACAACCGGCGCATGATCCAGGGGAATGACGGCGGCGCATGCGTGTCGTTCAACGGCGGCGCTTCCTGGTCGAGCATCCACAATCAGCCGACGGCGCAGTTCTACCATCTTGCAGTGGACAACCGGAAACCGTATGTCGTTTACGGCACACAGCAGGATAACACGAGCATTGCCGTGCCAAGTCGCAGCCGGCACGGCGGCATTCTGTGGGGCGACTGCTGGATCGCCGGGACGGGGGAGAGCGGCTATATCGCCGTGCGCCCCGATAACCCGGACATCGTCTATGTCGGCGCCATCGGATCGTCGCCTGGCGGCGGCAACTGTTTGCAGCGCTACGATCACAGCGTCCGGCAGATTCGCCTGATCACCACCTGGCCCGAATATATGGGCGGGTACGGCGCAATTGATCACACATACCGGTTTGCCTGGACCTACCCGATTGTCATTTCGCCGCACGACCCGAACACGCTCTACATCGGCGGGAACATGATCTTCCGCACCACCGACGAAGGGCAGACCTGGGAGGCGATCAGCCCCGACCTGACGCGCGCCGACCCGGCGACGCTGCAACCGACCGGCGGACCGATCAACCACGACTCGATCGGCGCCGAGGTGTACGCGACCGTGTTCGCCTTCATCGAGTCGCCGCACGAACGCGGCGTCTTCTGGGCAGGCTCCGACGATGGCTTGATCCACCTCTCACGCGACGGCGGCGCAACCTGGCAGAATGTCACTCCGCCCGATTTGCCGGAGTGGACGCTGATCAGTTGCATCGAGCCGTCCCCCTTTGACCCGGCGACGGTGTATGTTGCGGCGACGCGCTACAAACTCGACGACTACCAGCCCTACCTGTACAAAACGACCGACTATGGCGCGACCTGGCAGCAGATCACTATGGGCATCCCGGCGAACGACTTCACCTGCGTCATCCGCACCGATCCGGTGCGTCGCGGGTTGCTGTTTGCGGGCACAGAGACCGGGCTGTACCTCTCTTTCGACGATGGTGCATCGTGGACGCGCTTCATGCTGAACCTGCCGGTGGCACCGGTCCACGATCTTCTGATCAAAGACAGCGACCTGATCGCCGGCACGCACGGTCGCTCGATCTGGATCCTCGACGACATCACGCCGCTGCGGGCAATGCAGGCGGAGATTACCGAAGCGCCCGTGCACCTGTTCACGCCGCGCACTGCCGAGCGCCTCCTGCCCGGCATCGACTGGACCGGCAACAATCCCGGCAAGGAATACCTGACGGTCACCGGCGGCGCGTTTGTCAACGAGAAGCAGCCCGACGGAACGATGAAACGGCGCTACCTCGATGTCGGGCAGAACCCGCCGCACGGGGTCATTGTGACATACCATCTGAAAGAGACGCCGGCTGAGCCGATCACGCTGAGTTTCTACGACTCGCAGGGCAATCTGGTGCGGCGTTTCCGCAGCAAACCGCCGGAGAGCGCCGAAGCGCCAGCAGAAGGCGAGAAGAAGGACGACAAAGAGCCGAAAATCCCGGCACACGCGGGATGGAACCGCTTTGTCTGGGATATGCGCCACGCGCCAGCGCCCCGGATCGAGGGGAAAGATCCGCCAGCCGAGATGGTCATCGAAGGTCCGTTCGTCACGCCTGGGACCTTCCGCGTCGCGTTGCAGGCTGGCGACGTCGAAGTGACGCAGGAATTGGTCATCGTCCGGGACCCGCAATCCACCGCGACACAGGACGATCTGGAAGCGCAGCACGACCTGGCGATGCGCATTCATCAGATGATGGGCGCGACCGTGCAGACGATCAACCGCATGCGCGACCTGTGCGCCCAACTCGACAGTTGGGCGAAGCGCGCTGAAGCGCTGCCCGGCGGCGCCCCGATTGCAGCCCAGGCAAAGGCGCTACGGGAGAAGGTTCTGGAGATCGAGAAACAGCTTCTGGTTCCCGATCTGCGCCCCGGCTGGGCAGACAGCCTCAACCAGGGGGTGCGGTTGCTGGAAAAACTGATCAACCTGACGCTGGTGGTTCAACTCGGCGACTATCGTCCAACCGATGCGGCGGAAGCGGCGTTCCGCGATCTTTCAGCGCGGATCAATGCGCAGAGAGCGCATTTCGACGCCCTGCTCGAGAGTGATCTCCCGGCGCTGAATGCGGCAATTGCAGAGCGGGGATTTGGGGCGGTGACGTAGCGATCAGTCTTTCAATGTCCGTCCGCAGAGATCTCCACGACCCCATCCGGTCCGGCGATCACCGCCAGCGACGCCATGCCGAGGAACAACCCGTGCGCCACCACCCCCGGAATGGCGCAGATTGCGGCTGCAAGCGCTTCTGGATCGTCAATGATACCGAAGTGACTGTCGAGAATCAGATTGCCTTCATCCGTCACGAACGGCGCACCAGTGTGGTCGCGGCGCAGCACCGGCTCGGCGCCGAGCGCTGCCAGCCGCTGCATACAGAGCGGCATCCCGAATGCCACCACCTCGACAGGAAGCGGTGAGCGCTCCCCCAAACGTTCGACACGCTTGCTGAAACTTGCCATGACAATGAAGCGTTGTGCCGACGCAGCAACAATCTTTTCGCGCAGCATCGCCCCGCCCAATCCTTTGATCAATCGCAGCTGCGGGTCGATTTCATCGGCGCCATCCAGCGCCAGGTCGAGGGATGGATGCTGTTCGAGCGTCGTTAGCGGGATGCCCAGTTTGCGCGCCAGCGCCGCAGTCTGCTCCGACGTCGGCACACCGACAATCCGGTGCAGGCGGCCCTCAGCCAGACGCGCTGCAAGATCGCGCAGCATGCAGGAGGCGGTCGAGCCGGTGCCCAGACCAATCGCCATGCCGTTTTCAACATAGTCGAGCGCGCGTTCCGCAGCGCGCTGACGGTAGAGATGGTCGTCCACGTTGTCTCCTACTCCCGCGATACCACAATGCGAAGGCGCTGCGATTGGTGGAGCGTGCAGATCAGTTCATAGACGCCAGGATTGTAGTAGCGCTGCTCGAACTGCTGACCCGGATCGATTTTGAAAGGTCCCACCTGAATCGACTGCACATCCTCATTGCGAATGACGAGTGTATCTTTGCCCTGAAGCGACAGTTCGATGGTTTGCGGCAGGATTTCGAGCGGTTCGCCCGCAGCGAGGCGCGCCACGCTGCCCGGCGGAACTGTGAAGACGAGATAGCGTTCGGCGCTGCGCCGCTGGTTCTCGTACCAGATGCCCGAACCCGCAACACCAACTGCCACGAGCGCCAGGATCACCAGCGCCACGCGATGGAACGATCCCATGACTCACGCGCCTCCACGCCGCACCAGGTAGCGTAGATCACTGACAATATCATCGACCGGCATCCCATGCGTGAAGAGCAAACGCCAGCGCCCGGCAGCGTCGATCACATAAATGAACGTCGAGTGGTCGATAGTGTAGCCAAGCGCCGAGTCGGGCAGGTCGCGCCGCATGTAGGTCACGCCGTAGTCCTGGACAATCGGCGCGAGTTCCGTTTCGCTGCCGCGCACCCCGATGAACGTCGGGTCAAACGCGGTGACATACCGCTTGAGGCGTTCGGGTGTGTCGCGGTCCGGGTCGAGCGACACGAAGATGCCCTGCACCTTCTCGGCATCAGCGCCCAATTTGCGGCGCGCCGCCGCCATGTCGGAAAGCGCAGCCGGACACATATCGGGGCAGTTGGTGAAACCAAAAAACAGGATGACCACCTTGCCGCGGTGATCGCTCAGATGAAACGGCCTGCCATCGAAGTCGGTCAGGGTAAAATCAGGGGCCTCTTTGGGGGGATCAAGCGTTACGCCACGAAACTCATAACTGCTGCACGCGCTGACAATCGCCGCGAGCGCGAGCAGCAGCACTATTCGAAGACCACGCAGCATAGTTGTCCTTTCGGAACGCTGAACTTCCAGCGTTGAACAGTATCTTTCGCAACCGCCTGTATAGTATACCACAGAGATGCGGCGGATGGCATCGTTTGCCATAGGGGTCCGGGCATGATAATCAGACGGGTCACGAATGCGGTTAGCGTCCTGTTGGCGCTGTGCATGCCCAAACCTGGCGAGCCAGATTACGGAAGGGCGGTCGAATCCCGGCGCGCGCGACGTGGGAGAAGGCGACAAGCCAGCTCGCGTCAGGGCGGGTCAAGAGGAACGCGAGCGATACCGGCGCAGCGAGAGGCAAGCCAGCTACCGTAAGGGCGGGTCTGAGACCCGCCCTTACGGTGTCCAAGATCAGGAGAACAGGTCGGGCAGCAATGCATGCGTCGCTTGCGGTCAACTCATGACGGCGCCCTTTGCCAGGACTCCACCTGGCGCACGGTTTCCGGTCTGCTACATGTCGTGTATCATGGTCGGGTATTCGCAGGCTTTCTGAAACATCTGGAGGATGGAGCACACATGCCGAAGATCACAGTTGCGGGTAAAACGGCTGAATGGAGCGCAGACAAGCGGTTGGTGAACGCCATCGAGGATATGGGCATCAATATCGGGCACCGGTGCGGCGGTCAGGCGCGCTGCACGACGTGCCGGGTCACGTTTGTTTCAGGCGAACCCGATACCATGACCACAGCCGAATATCAAAAACTGAGCGAGCGTGGTCTGCTCGGTCAATACCGCCTCTCGTGCCAGATCCTCTGCACCCACGATATGGAAGTCGAGCCGGAGATGACGCTAGAGAACCAGGAAAACTGGAGCGACACCGGTCCACGCCCGGCGGACACGGTCGAACCGGCGGCGGAGTGGTTCCCTAAATCGACGTTTGGGGCATCCTGATGTAGGTGAGGGCGAAGGGTGACGGTCGCATAGATGTGCGCTGCCAGCGACTCAGGTTATGTGTGGGGGCGCCGCGATGTGATCGTCACCAACAGATCGCATTTTGGATGATACAGAGACTCACTCCGCTTCGTCACTCGCCTTTTGCGCCCCGCTGAGAATTGCCTCCGCCAACGCCACGCTCTCTTCAGCCAGGACGAGCGCCTGGGCAGCGTCGTCTTCGTCGAACAGATCCCAGGGTGTCCGCCCGCTGGTCTCATCGCCATAATCTGTTTGAACGTGGACATCGAACCCCAATTCCTCAGCGCATTCAGCCAGGCGCTGAACACGAGCGACGTGTTCGGGAGAAAAATGACCTGCTGCCAGCGCTTCGCGCAGCAAAGGCGCGGGGTTGTGGGTGCGCCCAAGAGGAGCGAGCAACGCAAGGACCGCTTTCGCAGCGTTTTCGACCGCCAGTTGTGCATTGTCCACTGCTGAACGCCAGCGTTGAAGCTGAACATCCTGGCGACTTTCAGCGAGAAAGCCCCGCGCAAGGTTGAGACGGTAATGAGCGTGACCAGAAGACATTACGATGTCTCCTCCCATCCCAACAACCAATACAGACCAGGCGGTTGCTCCCACTGCCAGACCAGATCGCGTCCTCGTCGCTCTCGCCGCAGCCCTTTGCGCTGGATCAACCGCTGCACCGCCTGCAGCCTCGTCTGCATATATCCCTGCGGATCGTACAGAATGCGACCATCGAGCGCAATATCAAGGTAGAGGGGAGGCAGTGTCGCCTCGAACTCAGCCGGAGTCTTTGCCAGTATCGATGTTCTACCACGCCATGCAGGAGGCAGCATGCGTTTCAGCAGCCGGTAACGTTCCAGCAGACGCTCAGGAAGGTTTCGGGCGATAATGAGCACGTCCCAGTCGCTTGCCTCATCTGCTTCGTTCCGGGCGCGAGAGCCAAACAGGACAACTGAAATCAGGTCGTCGTCCAGCGCTTTTTCGAGCGCAGCGACAACCTCGCCAGGCGCAGCACGATCGAGGGCGGGCAACTCTGAAGCGACGCTCATGTTCCAATAAACCTTTCAGATAGCTGCCGTTCTTGAATAGTAGCACACTTTTGAGCAAGTCTGGGACAACCAATGTTATCGTTGCAGGGCATTCGCTTCTGCTTCGATCATCGCCAGCGCCGCTCTGCTGGCATCATCGCTGATGGACGTGCGCCCGGTTGCAATCCGGTAGCGCAGCGCCACCAGCACGGCAGTGCGGCGCACCCCCGGCGGCTCGCTGCGCGCGCGCGCCAGTTGTCGTTGTAGATCTTCAATCAATGCCGCGCCGGTCGCATTTTTATCAAAAGCACCGGGCAGCGGCGGCGTATGCCCGGTCAACAGCGCCGCCAGCGTCGCCGCGCCAATCTTCGATAGATGCTGATTGGCGTTCCCGCACTTCGGCGACTGAATGCACGCCGGGCATCCCTCACTGCACGGACAGTCGATCAGTAACCGCCAGGTCTGCTCCCACCATTGCGCCGCCTGCTCATACCCGACTTCGGCGATCCCCACGCCTCCCGGCACACTGTCGTACACAAAGATCGTTGCAGCGCCGGTGTCGGGATGCGCATCGGTTGACAGCCCGCCAATGTCGGCGCGGTCGCACTGCGCGAAGAGCGGCAGCAACCCGATAGCCGCGTGCTCCATCGCGTGCAACGCATCGAGCGCATCGTCGCACACCTGCGCAACCTGGCGGCAGATGGGGTCGGGGATTGTCCACCAGACCGCGATCGTGCGGAATGTCTGCGGCGGCATGGTCAGATCATACTCTCCGATCACCTCGTCGGTGTAGTGCCGCTTGCGTTTATAGCCGACAACCTGGCGCGTCACGTCAACCACTCCCAGCGCGAGGGTCGCCGGTCCGACCTGGCGCTGCTGGCGCACCTGCTGCACGGCAATGGAGGTTTCGTCGATGGTCCGGGTATAGTATTCGACCCGCGCGCACCGCGCCAGCGCCTGCCGGGATGTCAATTCTGCAACGACATACGTATCGCCCTGATGCATGTAGACAGCGCCGGGAAAGACCTCGAACGGCGCACGGGTGGCGGCGATCTGCTCGATCCGGCGCCCCGAGTCGCTATCGATCAGGTCGATCGGATCACCGTCGGCGCTGCGGATGTTCACGTGTGCGGCAGGGCGGGCAGCGCCTGCATACGCTGCGCGACCGTCTGGCAGCGCCGTCACTTCGCCGCGTCGCAGCAACCAGTCGCGCAATCGGGCGAACGTTGCGCCGAACCAGATCTCATCGGCGTCGTGCAGCGGCAGTTCGGCAGCGGCACAACGCAACTGATCACGCAGAATGTACGGGTTATCCAGCGCGACACGGGCATGTTCATGCGGACGGCTGAAAAACTCCGCCGGATGCCGCATATAAAACTGGTCGAGCGGGTTGTCTTGCGCCACGAGCGCTGCCAGGCTCTTCCCCTGGGAACGTCCGGCGCGCCCCGCCTGCTGCCAGGCGCTGGCGATCGTCCCCGGAAAACCGCCGATCACGACCGCATCGACGCCGCCGATGTCAACCCCCAATTCAAGGGCATTGGTTGAGACCAGCCCGCGCAGGTCGCCACAGGCAAACGCCTGCTCCAGGCGCCGACGATCTTCGACCGTGTATCCGGCGCGATACGCAGCGATCTGTTCGGTCCACAGCGTTGACGACCGTTCTCCAGGAGCGCCGTTTTCCAGCGTCTCGCGCGCATAGCGCAGCACCAGTTCCGCGCCGCGCCGGGTGCGCGTAAACGCCAGCGTCTTGACGCCGGCGCGCACCAGAGTCGCCAGGAGATTCGCCGTTTCGGCGTTTGTGCTGCGCCGTTGGCCGTTTTCCGGCAGCAGGGTGCGCATCCACGCCGGCACGCGCTGATTGTCGATCACCGGCGGATTCCAAAACAGGAAGGCGCGCTCTCCCTGGGGCGCGCCATCATCATCAATCACCTGCACCTCATCACCGACGAGCGCTGCCAGATGGTGCTGTGGATTGGCGCTGGTCGCCGAGCAGCAGATAAACTGCGGCGCACTGCCATAGTAAGCGCACAATCGCCGTAGCCGCCGCATGATCAGTGCGACATGCGTGCCAAACACGCCGCGATACGTATGCGCCTCATCGAGCACCACATAGCGCAACCGCGCCAGAATCCCCTGCCAGCGCGCATGATCGGGCAGCAACGTGCGATGGAGCAGATCAGGATTCGACAGGATAATGTGCGCCCTGGCGCGCACTCGGTCGCGTGCAGCGCGCGGCGTATCGCCATCGAGGGTCGCCGCCGTCACTGTTGGACCGCCGGCCGCTTTGAGCGCATCAAGGAGCGCATTCAGCGCACGCAACTGGTCGGCGGCGAGCGCCTTGGTAGGAAAGAGAAACAGCGCACGTGCAGCGAGATCGGACAGCGCCGCTTCAATCGTCGGCAACTGGTAGCAGAGAGTTTTCCCCGAAGCCGTCGCCGTCACGATGCCGATGTGATGACCGGCGCGAGCAGCCTCGAGCGCAGCTGCCTGATGCGTGTAGAGGCGGGAAATCCCGCGCGCAGCGAGCGCAGCGGCGAGCGGCGGCGGCAGCGGCGCGGATGGTTCAGCATAGCGCGCGGCGCGCGCAGGCAAACGTTCAACGTGTGCAATCTGGTTGTTGTAACCGCGCGCGCCGCGCAGGAGTGCGACAAAGTCGGTCATAGCGTAATGATCGCATGAAGGAGAACGCATGTCAAATCCAGGCAGTACGATGCCCATTCGTGCGATAGCGGATCGTAATCAGCCTCATGCGCGTTTGCGTTGGTTATCATCGGGTCTTAACATACCATCAACGCATAACTTAATATTTCCATTCAGGCAAAGCCATGATGCTTCTACCACGTTCTGCACCCATCAATGATCGAGAGGTCGCTATGAGCCGCGTCTGCCCTCGACCGTGCCCGTTCGTGCAGCGCCACCGCTACAATCTGATCCGACTCCGCGATCACCTTGCCGAAGGTCACCGATGCGCCGACGCCTGGATAGCGCTGGCGCACCTGGTGCGCGAACCCTGGCAGCGCCTGGACTGCCTGGAGCGCGCATCCGCCATTGATCCTGACGACCAGAACCTGCGTATTGCTTACCTGGAGCACTATGTCGTGCTGCACCCGGAGGACGCGCTAGCGGCTGAGGAATGGCGGGAGGCGAAGGCGCGCCGCGTGCTGGAACACTACAAACCGCGCATCTTCCGTCATCAAGACGCCTCACAACCAATCGGCGTCATCCTGCGTGCGCTCCGCGCCATCAACGATGCCGATCTTGAAGTGGCGCTGGAAGAGCAGGACCGACTCCGCCGCCTGGGAAAACCAATATTCCTGGGTCATCTCCTCGTTCTGCGCGGCAAGACGGCGCCAGAGGCGCTGGCGCGCGCGCTGACGCTGCAAAGCCGCCTCCGCGCTGCCAGTGGTGCGGCGCCGCGAACCCTGAGCGAGTATCTGATTGCACAAGGGCACATCGATCCCAACCAACTGGAACACGCTCTGCTCGAACAGATCCGGCTCCGCGCTTCCGGGAAACACGAACCGCTTGGCGCGATTCTGCTACGCCACGGCGCAGTCGATGCCACGGTCCTGCAACGCGCCTTTCAGCAGCATATGCACGATGCGATGACGGCGTTTGTGTAATGAAGCGCCGGGTCTGCGCTGACGACTCGTTGCCAGAAAAACTGGTATACTACGAATGTGGCAGTATCCTGAACAGGACAACGCAATGACGCTCGCTGCAATTCTGTTCGACCTCGACGGCACACTCTATTCGCGCTCTGCCGGCATTCAGCATGCTCTCGACGAGCGCATGAACACATACGTGCAGCGAGTCACCGGATGCCCCCCCGACGAGGCGCCTGCACTGCGCCACTCCTGGTTCATTCGCTATGGAACAACGCTCGCCGGCTTACAGCGAGAATATCACATCGACGTCGAAGACTACCTGCGCGTCATTCACGACATTCGGCTGGACACGTTTCTGACGCGCGACAGCGAACTCGATGCGCTGCTCGATCAGATCGATCTTCGACGCGCGATTTTCACCAATTCACCTGCCGAGCATGCCGCGCGGGTGCTGCGTACACTCGGTGTTGCGCAGCACTTCCCGCTCATCTTCGATATTCGCTTCTTCGAGTTCCAGCCGAAACCGAACCGAATCGCCTACACCCGCGCCCTCGATGCGCTCGGCGTCGCTGCCGGCGATACCTTGCTGATCGAAGATACGCCACAGAACCTTCCCCCAGCGCGTGAACTCGGCATGCGCACCATCCTGATCGACGAACAGAGCAGGCTCAGTCCCGATGGCATCGTCGACTGTGTGGCGCCCGACATTCGCGCCGCGCTGCGTGTGGTGCTGAACGGGGGCGTTGGACGGATTTGAACGAATCCCGTAGGGGGCAGGTCTGAGACCTGCCCCCTACTGCCCCTACGGTGATGCTGCGGGTTCGGCCGCTGGCGCGGGCGCCGGCTCTTCGGCTGGCGCGCGCTGCGGCGCCGGCGCCCGGTCGCCGAGCACGTCGCTCGCCGGAATGTTCAACATCGGCAGAAGGCTATTCTCGCCGCCGACGAAGCGCGGCATGACGCCATCCCACCGCTCGATGAAGCGCAGTTGCAGCAGTTCCGCCGAAATGACCTCGCGCTGTAGACGCAACGCTTCCGCTTCGGCGCGCGCGATTTCCAGCCGCGCCTTTGCTTCGGCTTCCGCTCGTGCAACCTGCTGCTGCGCCTCGATGCGCGCCCGCTCTAGTTCACGCGCCGCGCGCAACGCATCCTGCTCGGCGACCTGCTTCGCTTCGATGGCGCGCGCGAATTCGGGGCTGAAGTTGAAATCGGTGATCGACACGCTCTCGACAATCACACCGCGCGGCGTCAACCGCTCGCTCAAGCCGCGCTGGATCAGATCCGACACCTCTGGACGGCGGGTGATCAACTCTTCCGCAGTAAAGCGCGCCGTTGCCGCCTTGATCGACTCCTGGATCGCCGGATCGACGACCCGCCGCTCATAATCGACGCCAATCTCGCGCACCAGCCGGTCCACCTGACCAGAATCGGGGCGATAGTTGATGACCACCTGTGTTGTCACCGTCTGCAAGTCACGCGATGCAGCGCTCGAGTTCGACTCGTACCGCTGGGTGCGCACCTCGACCACCGTCACGGATGTGATGAACGGCATGCGGAAATGCAACCCTTCTTCGAGCACGCCGGTGATTTCACCAAACGTCTTCAGTACGCCGCGTGTCCCGGCCTCAATCGTCGTGACCGCGTTGCTAACGAGAAAAATAGCAACAATCACGACTAAACTCAGGATAACCAACGCAGAGACCGACCTTCCCCGTGCATCGGGATTCTGAAACGCTCTTCCTTCCTGTCCCTGGCTCATCGCAAACCTCTTTCTAAGTACTCACACTCGCGTCTTATCTCATATGACACCAAAGCCCGGAGAGAAACCCTCCAGGCTTCTATCCACAGCATCACTGCGCTCTGTTACAGTATACCCAATTTTGATGCTGCGTGGATGGAAATAATGAGCAATTGCCAGACGATACTGAGATAACCCCGTAATCAAAATATCTTCCCTCTTACTACGACACTCGCATATAGTGCATATCGCAAACAGGAAACAGCGCGAGCAACCGAAGCGTAACACGGCTGCATCCGTGCTGTCACCCCTGGGAGCGCAGGCGTCTCGCCTGCATCAATCGTGCACCCCGAGAGCGCAGGCGTCTCGCCTGCATCGGTGTCCGAGGGCAATGCCCGCGCTCCCAGAAGAAGCGTGAACCGTGTACTCAGACCCTGACAATACGATCACTCACAGGAGAAGAGCCATGCGCATACTGCTGATCACAACCTTGCTCATCGTCACACTCCTTCCACCCACGCCAGTACACGCCGCCGGCGTCGTCGGCGATGGGACGCCGGGAAGTTGCACCCGCGATGCGTTGGCGGCAGCCCTGGCAAGCGGCGGCGAGATCCGTTTCAACTGCGGCAGCGCGCCGGTGACGATTCCGGTCACAGCGACGCTCGACATCCGCACAGCGGCAATTATCGATGGCGGCGGTCTCGTGACCCTCGACGGGCAGGGAACCACCCGTATTATGTATGTCAATAAACTCAGCGCCGGTACGAAACTGACGCTCCGAAACATGACGCTGACGAATGGAAAATCGAGCGGGTTCGAGCCATCGTTCGGCGGCTGCATCTATTCCCGTCACAGCGTTGTCGAGATCGACAACGTCGTGTTCAGCGACTGTCGGGCAGGGAATGGCGCTGCACTCTATGTGTATGGCGGCGCGCTAACGATTGATCGGAGCGCATTCGACCGTAATCAGGCGAGTGATGGCGGCGCCATCTATGCGCTTCAGGGCGGGCGCATCATTGCGCGCAGTTCGTCGTTTACCGCCAATACCGCCACCGGCGACGGCGGCGCACTGTTTATGGACAATTCGCCCCTCAAAGTTTCCAACTCGCGCTTCGAAAGGAATCAGGCGCAGGGAACGCAACAACGACCGAATGCCGGTCTTGGAGGAGCAATATACGGCAATAACCCCGGCGCCACCATGGCGATTACTGGCAGCCAGTTCCACGAAAACCGCGCCAAATTGCAGGGCGGTGCAGTGTTCGCCGATTACAATGCGCCCCTCACCATCACAAACAGCAGTTTCAGCAACAATCGATCAGACTCGCAAGGCGGAGCAGTCGGAACCTGGAAAACGCAGGCGTCACTGTCGGTCTGCACTTTTACCGGCAACTCCTCCGGCGGCGGCGGCGCGATTTTGAGCGGCGAAGCCACGACCATGTCCGTCAACCGTAGCGTTTTCACCCAAAACATTGCCGGACGTGATGGCGGCGCACTCTACAATTACACCGGACCGCTGACGGTCAACGACTCACACTTCGACGCTAACCGCGCCGGAACGGACGGCAGAGGCGACACCCGTGGCGGCGCCATCGTTAATTACCGTGCGCCGATGACGATCAACTCCAGCTCGTTCACCGGCAATAGTGTCGAGGGAAGCAACGGGTTCGGCGGCGCAATCGGCAATGCCGGCAGCGCGACCATCATCAACAGCACCCTGTACGACAACTCAGCAGAATATGGCGGAGCCATCTACGGCCTCCGCGACACACGCATAGTCAATACGACTATTGTGCGCAACCGGGGGACGAACGGCGCGAACCTGAATTGGGAACAAACCACCACGATGACGCTCAAAAATACGCTGATTGTGCACAGCGGCGGCGGACGCAGTTGCCGTCGCGCCGTGTCAACCAACGAAGGCGGCAATATGCAGGAAGGCGACACCAACTGCTTCCCCGGTCAACCGGCGGCATCTCTGGGGCTGAGCGCTCCTGCGATGCACGGAGGACCAACACTCACTATCGCGCTGCCTCCTGGCAGCCCGGCCATCGACGCCGGACGCGACTGTCCGCCTTTCGATCAACGCGGGTTCCCGCGCGTCGGCGCATGCGACAGCGGGTCCTTCGAGTTCGGCAGCGCAGCGCCAGATCTGCGCGAAGCGGCATTTCTGCCATTCGTCTCACGCTGAGGCAACAGCACCTTTCACTCGCGCTGCTTCTCCGCTTCGCCCGCCTGCGCCGCACGCGACTGATCGACGGCAGCCTTCGTTGTGCTGATATGGGAACGTTTTGCCGAATACATCACCTGGAAGGCGTCTCCTTCCTGCAGACGATCGTACTCTGAGGGGAAGACCGCTTCATTTTTCTGATAGGTCTTTCCCGAAGCATCACGATACTCATAGACCAGCCGATGCCGATTGCCCAGGCTGGCTAAGCTTCGATACTTGCGCACAACCAGCGCGTCTGTCTCCACGCCATCCGCCAGGATTTCCTGGAAGTGATACATGCGCTGAATGAAGCCAAATGCCATTAATCCGACAATGATGAGAGGAAGGGCGCAAAACAGGAGAATGAACAGCACTTCGCCACGCATCGCATGTTCCTTTCATCATTGTTGCAACTGCGCCGCCAGATCCGCAGGCGTGGTCACTGGCAACTGGCAGGCATAGTTCTGGCACACATAGGCCGTCGCCTTGCCGTCGATCGGTCCGCGCCCCGCGAGCAACGGCGACGGAATGCGCGGCGGGTTCTCACCAGGGCGCGCCAGCACGATCACCCGGTTCGGCAGAAACGGTTTCAACGCGACCGCCGCCAGCGCGCGCGTATCATCGGACTCTGGATCGCCAATCAACACAATTTCGCGCGGCTGGCTCAATGCAAATTCGGCAGCCGCCAGGTAGCGCCCAAAACCGGTCGGATAACGCTCCATAAAGGGAACCATTGCACCGAGTACGGTCAGCGCCCGCTTGCGATAGCGCGGCTCATCGAAGATCAGCGCCAGCCGCAGGAGCAGATCGGCAGCAGCCGAACCGCCGCTCGGCGTCGCATTATCGCCCGTGTCCCGCGGACGAATGACCAGTTGTTCGTGATGCGACCCGGTATCGTAGAACCCACCAATGCTGTCATCCCAGAAGCGCTCCAGCAGCGCATCCGCCAGTGCACGCGCTTCCAGCAGCCAGCGTGAATCGAACGTCGCCTCATACAGCGCCAGCAATCCATCCGCCAGCAGCGCATAGTCCTCCAGGAACGCAGGGGTCGGATTGGCGACGCCTTGACGCCAGGAACGCAGCAGTTCACCATCGGTGCGGCGCAATTCACGCAGAATGAACTCTGCGCAACGCACTGCCGCCGTTCGATACTCCTCACGATCCAATACAACTGAACCAAGCGCAAACGCGCGCAGTGCCATCCCATTCCAGGCAGTCAACACTTTATCATCGAGAGCCGGCTTTGGACGATGCTGACGCACCTCGAACAGCGCCCGGCGACCACGTTCGGCGATGGCTTCCACGCGCTCGACCGGCATGCCCATCACGCGCGCCGCTTCTGCGGAGGAACGTCGCACATGGAGAATATTCTTGCCCTCAAAATTGCCACGCTCCGTCACCCCATACAGCGCCGCAAAAACAGTTGCATCCGCACCGAGCGCCTCCCGGATCTCGGCAGGCGTCCAGACGAAAAACGCTCCCTCATGCTTGTGCGTTGCATCCGGTGTCGGCAGTGAGTCGGCGTCCTGCGTGCTGAAGAACCCGCCGTCTGGATGCTGCATCTCGCGCAGCATATACTCCAGCGTTTCCCCGGCGATGCGGCGATAGAATGTGTTGCCGGTCGCCTGAAACGCCTCCAGATACACCCGCGCCAGCAGCGCATTGTCGTACAGCATTTTCTCGAAGTGTGGCACGAGCCATTGCGCATCGACGCTGTACCGGTGGAAACCGCCACCAATCTGATCGTACATGCCGCCTTCCGCCATTGCCCGCAGCGTCTTCTCCAGCATCTCCATCCCTCTGCCAGTGCGCACTGCATAGCGGAGCAAGAACTCCAGCGTCATCGGCTGCGGAAACTTGGGCGCATCTCCAAAACCGCCATGTGCCGGGTCGAACGACCGCTGCAAACCCACGAATGCAGCATCAAGCACCGCAGGCGTGAGCATGCCGCCAGGCATCTGCATGCTGGCTGCTGCCCGCATCCGATCAACCAGATCACGCCCACGCGCCAGCAGGTTATCGCGGCGGGTCGCATATGCCTCGGCGACCGAGCGCAGGACACGTCGGAACGATGGCATCTGCCAGCGATCTTTGGGTGGAAAGTAGGTTCCTGCAAAGAACGGCGCGCCATCAGGCGTCAGAAAGACCGTCATCGGCCACCCGCCGCTGCCGGTCAACGCCTGCACTGCCGTCATATAAATAGAGTCGACATCCGGCCGCTCCTCACGATCGACTTTCACATTGACGAAATACTGGTTCATCAACGCGGCAGTCTCGTCGTCCTCGAACGACTCGTGCTCCATCACGTGGCACCAGTGGCACGCCGCATATCCTACACTGAGCAGAATGGGCTTATCCTCCGCCTTTGCGCGCGCAAACGCCTCCTCACCCCACGGATGCCAGTCAACCGGGTTATACGCATGCTGCAACAGGTATGGACTCGTCTCGTTGATCAGGCGATTCGGACGCCTGGTTCGCTCACTATTCGCCATGCTCGCTCACTCCCTCACACCAACGACTGTCAGAAACTCATACCGGTCTCAAGTCTACCACAACTTCACGCAAATCCACAGGTTCTGTCACACCATTGTCAACTCCACAGCGCCGATCCCCCGTGCTATACTCAACCTGTCACCTGGGAAGATCGGAAATGTGCGTATCCGTATGTTCCCGGAGGAGGAAAGCAATGCAATCGCTCGAAACCTGGCTTGGTGCGCGTGGTTATATACTGGCGCAAACGCTCGACCGGCAACGCGACGTGATTTGTGAGCAGGTCACGCGCAAACTGGCGACCAGCTACCCCGATCTCTGTCCCAACCTGCCGGCGGAAGACCCCGAACTCTCACAGCAAATGATGTTCCAGCAAACACCACATCGTTTCCACACCATGCTGCTGGCGGCGCTCCGCTTTGGAACGCTGGCGATCATTGAGCGAGAATATCGCTGGCTCTGGGGGATTGTGCAGCGTTTTGGCGTCGAGCGTTCTCACTTACTGCAACAGGTGCAGTGGTACTTCGAAGCCGCAAAGTCATGCGCTTCGCTTTCGCTCGAAGATCGCGCCTGGCTCAGCGTGCTCGAATCAGCCATTGAACAGATCATTGTGAACGTGACCGCCACCCCGCGGCAACAACCATCTTATCCTCGTATGGTTGCACATCCAGTGTGATCAGGGTGGTTTTCGCAGCGAAAGCCTCATAAGCATTCCCCTAGAAAGGCCACACATATATGCGCATGTCATCGCTGTTCGGGCGTACCCTGCGCGAAACGCCCGCCGATATCGAGCATCCGTCATTGCGCCTGATGATACGCGCAGGGCTGGCTCGCCTTTCCGCAGGCGCCATGGTGTTCCTGACCATCGGTGCGCGCGCCATGCACCGCCTCGAGACGATTGTGCGCGAGGAACTGATAGGCATCGGCGCGCAAGAAATCCACCTGCCGCACTTCCGGACGACCTCCTCTCCAGATCGCGCACCGAACGGTCCTTTACCCGACTCTTCAACCCTGCACTGTACGGATCAATTCGGGCGATCCCTGATATTCGCTCCTACGGACGCAACCATCATCGCCAGCCTTGCCGCCGGCGAGATTGCCTCATATCGTCAACTGCCTGCGCTGTTGTATCACATACACCCTGTCTATTGCGGAAACAGCCGCTCATCGTGGTTGCGAGAAAGCGTCGCGCTCACCGTTTACGCACTCAGCAGCAGCGCCGCTGAATTGGAAGAGACGGGCGCTCGAGTGCATAGCGCCTTCGAGCGCCTATTCCGCCGCTGCGACATTCACCTCATATCGGCGGAAGCAGGCGCCAGTGAAGAAAGCGGTGGCGCCGCACGCGCATATATCGCCATCTCGAAGTATGGCGATACCGATGTCATCATGTGCGATTCATGCGGCTATGCTGCCGTTCAGGAAGCGGCACGGACGACAATCGGCAACGCGACCACAGCATCAATGGCAGGAGATGAAACGGATCCGGCGGAAGAAATCGCCACCCCGAACTGCACCACCATTGCCGATCTGGCACGTTTTTGCGGCATCCCCGAGTCGGCGACCGCCAAAGCGGTTTTCTTCAATTCGCCCGAACGCGGGCTGATCTTCGCGGTTATCCGCGGCGATCGCGACATCAATCCACGGAAACTCTGCATCGCCGCAGGCGTCTCGACCCTCACGCCAGCGCATCCCGAAGAGATCAATGCAATCGGCGCAGTTGCCGGATACGCCTCACCGGTCGGGTTACAGAGGCGCACGTCCGACCGGCTCCTCATCGTCGCCGATCCATCGGTGACAACCGGATCACCGCTGATCGCGGGCGCCAACCGTCACGGCTACCACCTGCGCAACGTCGTATACGGGCGCGACTGGCGCGCCGACCTTGTGGCAGACATTGCCCTCGTGTGTGCTGGAGATCCCTGCCCCCACTGCGGTAATTCTCTCCTGCAAACAACCGGACTCACTAACGGCGGCATCATGCGCTACGACACTCGTACCTTCGGAGCGACATTTCTTGATCGAGAAGGGATCACACGCTCGATTGCGATCGCCTCTTTCAGAATCGATCTCGAACGAATGCTCCTGACGGCTATTGAACAGCATTGCGATCAGTCAGGAATCGTCTGGACGCCAGAAACGGCGCCCTTCGACATTCATCTGATCCGTCTCGGCAAACACGACGCAACTCGCCAATCCGCCGACGCGCTCTATGAAGAACTCATGGCGGCGGGGATCGCCGTTCTGTACGATGACCGCGATGACACTGCCGGCGTCAAGTTCAACGACGCCGACCTCATTGGCTTGCCGCTCCGCCTGGTCATCGGCGATCGCTTTCTATCTGACGGCCTGGTGGAAATCAAACAACGCGCAACTGGCGTCATAACCAAAACACCACGACACGAGATTGTCACGGAAGTGCAGAAAGTGCGGGCGCCGCCGGGCGAATGATGAGTATAAGAACCAAGAACCAATACCAGGTGACGGTCAGTCAGACAAGATGGTCGCGCGCCTGGTTCGCAAGGCGTAACGAACCACAACATGCGCGGTCAGTCGTGGACGCAGACCGCGCCCTGGCATCAGCAGCCCCGGAGGGGCTTTCATGTCCTCAGCGAGGGCTTCAGCCCGCAGCGCCCCGCGCAGTATTACACGAATGACCGCGTATTCGTATCAGCTATACAGCCGGCGCCGTTGTACGCAAAGCCAAGTAGACACGCGGCGTCATCCCGCCGGTTCGCACCCGCACGACATTCATGAGCATCCAGAGACCGGCATATTGATCGAACACCCGTTCGATCAGGCGCACCTCGTGGGTCAGCAGACACATCCTGGCGCCGGGCGCCGCCACCCGCGCAGCTTCGGTGATCAGGCGGGGATAGAGCGTTTCGTTATCACGATGTGAACCGATCAACTGGCCAAACGGCAGATCGGCGCAGAGCACATCAACAGAGCCGGTCTCAAGAGACAACGATGTAGCGTCCCACTGCTCAAGTCGCACTGCTTTTGCGAACCCTGCCGCCTCCAGATTGCGTTGCGCACACCGCAGCGCCTCCTGATCCAGATCGCAACCAATTGCTCGCCGCGCCGGGGCGAGGAACAACCGCTCGATCAAGAGCGTTCCAGAGCCACAGGCAAGATTGAGCACGCAATCAGTCGCAGCGGGTTGTGTCATTCGCATCATGGCAGACGCAAGCGTCGCATTGAGCGATCCGGGCCAGTTGCACACCCGCCATTCACGGGTTGCGAGAGGGCGCGGCGACAATCGCACGAGCACCTCCCAGCCATGATGTGATGCCGCGCGACGCAGGCGAATCAGGAGATCACCCCCATCCGACGCCGCAGTCAGACCTGTATGATGCGCGAGGGTCTCTCTAAGCCGGGTCAGAACCGACGAGTCTTCGCCGGCTGCGCTCAGTCGCAGCGTGTGATACTGTTCAGGCCGACCCAGAGAACGCACCATATCCAGTGTTCTGAGCAAGCGCGTGAAGTGTTGATGCCCCAGTAATGCGCGCGGGCGCGGCACATCAAAGGTGACGACCAGATACGCTGCCAAAACGGAGCGCAACCGGAGCAGTGATCGCAGTTCACCGGCATACAACATCCGTATTCTGGCCGGGTGCAGTACCGCCGAGGAGCAGAGGCGACCGAAGCGTTCGCGTATCTCATCGAGCGCATATGTCTCCAAGCCTTCAAGCACATCACATTCAATATCGAACATAAGCGACATTTCTGACGGTAGAAATAAAAAAGTACAGGCGTGTACAATAAAGTACACGCCTGTACTATCCGGTATGTGGTAGCGGCGGGTGGATTCGAACCACCGACCTTCGGGTTATGAGCCCGACGAGCTGCCACTGCTCCACGCCGCGTTGATTCGGCGCACGGACCTACTCTCCCGGCGGGCGTCCCGCCAGTACCATCGGCGCTGCCGCGT
>NZ_JBYNRX010000005.1:0-22141 GCF_057785375.1 Roseiflexus sp. | reverse complement strand
CGCTCCACGGTTTCGGCTTCCCCCGCGCAAAGGAACCGAACAGAAGGGCGAACTCGATGAAGTCGTGAGCGGCCAGCAGGTCGCGGGCCTTTTCAATTGCGATCATAGGCAGCCTCAAGGATTGTCGTTGATCGAATGTTCGCCGTAGCCTCGCTTCGACCGGCTCAGCGCTCCGCGTCGCTCACATCGCTTGGATAGGGTGTGCGTGTCATGCTGAAAGCATACCACGTTTATCTCCGAAGTACATAACAGGCTCTCAGGATACCAACCGCGTTATTCGCGGTTAGTGCTATAGTTTATCAGTTCCGACGCTAATGCACAACAAAGCCCTTTCGCCTCCGTGTCCGAGGCCATCCGAAACCTCGCTACGTGATGTGCAACCACGGCGGGTGCGCTGCTTGGCGAACGATTCCTGCGAGCCGAAAGTGGCCTCTCTGTCACCAGAGAACGCCGCTCATATTGACGTTGAGCAAATGGTGGTGTGCGCGATAGCGAGTGCAAGGGCGGTACACCAAGTGGCGGTCAGTCAGACAAGACGTTCAAGCGCCCGCTGCGCAAGGCGCGACAGTCAACGCGCACCAGCAGTGTCGTGGACGCGCATCACTGCGCAGTGGCATCAGCAGCCCCGGCGAGGCTTTCACTTGCGGTGAGCGCCGTCGAACCGCTTGCGGTGAGCGCGGTCGAACTGCGTGCGGTGAGCGCCGTCGAACCGCTTGCGGTGAGCGCGGTCGAACCGCGTGCGGTGAGCGCGGTCGAACCGCGTGCGGTGAGCGCGGTCGAACCGCGTGCAGTGAGTGCGGTCGAACTGCGTCCTCAGCGCGGGCTTTCGCCCGCATCGCCCCGGCGGAATTGTACGACTGACCGCGCATGAGTATGACATTGATGAGTCCACTGCACACTGGCTTCACCACCAAGGACCCGAAGCGCACGAAGGGGAAGAACCATGAAGCGCATGTCCTTTGTGTTCCTTTGTGACCTTCGTGGTTGCTGCACAAAGGCTTCACCACCAGGGACCCGAAGCGCACGAAGGGGAAGAACCATGAAGCGCATGTCCTTTGTGACCTTCGTGGTTACCTTCGTGGTTACGGCTTTTTGCAGTGAAATCATTGATCGAAGCCGTTATGCACAATCCTTTCCAGGGTATTGGCAAGCCGGGATCGCTCAAGTGTCCGGGTGCAGATGTATGGTCGCGGCGGATCACGCAAGAGCATCGTCTGGTGTATGTCGTCACCAGGGATCGGATCGAATTCCTTCAAACGCGCTGCCACTACATCAATTGACTCTTCTCTGCCGGACGTGCTATACTCCTGCTACACGTATTTGCTCATCGTAACCTGTTGAAACCCATGCATACTCCGCGAGACATGCACACTACCGACGCAATGCGCGTTCTGGGGATGCGTATGGCGTCGCCTGCGGTCTGCATGTCGCCAGAGTAAGCCAATCGGTATCGACGAATGCAGGCCGTGGGCAGCAGCAGCGCCCACGGCTTTTGTATTGAGGGTTGCATATTCGCCAGATTTCGCCTATCCTTGCACAGAGCATAGAAAGGTAAAGGTTCTCTATGCCCGACGCCATTCTGGTTGCAGTCGCCTGGCCCTACGCCAACGGCCCGTTTCACGTCGGTCACATCGCAGGCGCGTACCTGCCTGCCGATGTCTTTGCGCGCTACCAGCGCCTGCGCGGGAACCGGACGCTGATGGTCTCCGGTTCCGATTGCCATGGCACGCCGATCACGATTGCCGCCGAACGTGAGGGCATCTCGCCGCAGGACGTCATTCGGCGCTACCATCCCACTTTCCTCAAAACGTTCCAGGCGCTCGGCATTTCGTTCGACCTGTTCACGCAGACCTATACCGACAACCACTATCGGGTGACGACCGATATGTTCCTGCGGTTGCTGGAAAATGGCTACCTCTACAAGGACACCATGGTCGGCTCGTATTCCGAGACGCTGGGACGATTTCTGCCCGACCGCTTCGTTGAGGGAACCTGCCCGAACTGCGGGTATCCGCGCGCGCGCGGCGATCAGTGCGACAGTTGCGGGCATCTGCACGACCCGCAGGACCTCATTGCGCCGCAGTCGGTGCTCGATGGGGCGCCGGTCACCTTCCGCGAAACGGAGCATTTCTTTCTCGATCTGGCGAAACTCGAACCACCACTGCGCGCCTGGATCGAGAGTGTTGACCGGAGTTATTGGCGCGCGAATACGCTACTCTTTACCCAGAACTGGCTGCGTGAGGGGTTGCGCGGGCGCGCCATCACCCGTGACCTGGAGTGGGGCGTGCCGGTGCCGGTTGATGACCCGACGTTCAAAGACAAGCGCATCTATGTCTGGTTCGATGCCGTGATCGGCTATTTCTCGGCGTCGATTGAATGGGCGGAACGCATCGGCGCACCTGATGCCTGGAAGGAGTGGTGGGTGTGCCTGCCTGATGGATCGGCGCCGGCGCGGTCGTACTATTTCATCGGCAAGGACAATATTCCTTTCCATACGATCATCTGGCCCGCGATGCTGATCGGCTATGGCAATCTGGCGCTGCCGTATGACGTGCCGGCCAATGAGTTCCTCAATCTCGAAGGCGACAAGATGAGCACGAGTCGCAACTGGGCGCTGTGGGCGCCGGAGATTGAGGATCGGTATCAACCCGACGCCATTCGCTACTACCTGATCGCCAATGGACCGGAGACGCGCGATAGCAACTGGAGCTGGGCGGATTTCGTCCAGCGGGTCAACAGTGAATTGGTGGCGACGTGGGGCAACCTGGCGAACCGGGTGCTGAGCGTCACCCATCGCAATTTTGGCGTTGTGCCGCAACCCGGCGCCCTGACCGATGCTGACCGTCAGTTGATTGCCGCAACCCAGCAGACGTTCGAGCGTGTGACGGCGCTGCTCGACGGAGTGAAACTGCGCGCGGCGTTGAACGAGGCGATGGCGCTGGCACAGGCGGCGAACCAGTATCTCAGCGAACAGGAGCCGTGGAAACTGGTCAAGAGCGATCAGGAACGCGCCGCAACCGTCCTGTTCGTGGCGCTGCGCACGGTCGATACGCTCAAGATGTTGTTCTGTCCGTTTTTGCCGTTCAGCAGCCAGCGGTTGCACGAACTGCTCGGCTACACCGGAACTATTGCGCCACAGCCGCAAGTCGAAGAAACGCGAGCGCCGGATGGATCGCCGCGTCTCATTCTGACCGGTGACTATGCCGCCAGCGCTGGCGCCTGGGGGATTAGCGTGCTGGCGCCAGGGCAACCGATCCAGGCGCCGACGCCGCTGTTCCAGAAACTCGATGAAGCGATCGTGACCGAGG
Source organism: Roseiflexus sp. (assembly GCF_057785375.1). Taxonomy (NCBI): domain Bacteria; kingdom Bacillati; phylum Chloroflexota; class Chloroflexia; order Chloroflexales; family Roseiflexaceae; genus Roseiflexus; species Roseiflexus sp. Next base: position 18,833 of record NZ_JBYNRX010000005.1, on the reverse strand, counting down.
AGCTTGCGCGCCTGCACGCAAAAGTGCGTTCGTGAAAGGGGCATGCGAAAGACCGGGTATCAATGCGAAGATGCGGGTGTGAGGAGGAGATCGCGCATGACGGAATGGGAATAGACAGTCGTTCCAGAGGAGAAAAGCACGCATGAATGAGTGGGTCCTTCGTCTGATCGTCGCGCTCATCTTCGCAGGCATTCTGGCATATCAGGCGCGCGCTGCCGTTGGTCGGCCAATGACGCGCCGCGCCTATACCCTGGGGGCGACAGCGTTTCTCGCGCTTGCCGCGCTCAATCTGGCGTTGGCGACCGGCGCCGGGTTCGGTATTATCCAGATTATCCTGGGCGCCCTTGCCGTAGGACTCCTGCTCTACGCCGTGGCATCGCTGCTGATGGGTGCGCGCGCCGGTGAAATGCGCCGTGGACAGGAATCAGCCGCAAAAATGGTCGAAGAGTTCAAAAAACGAAGAGAACGCCAGGAGGAGGGGTGAACGTGCGGCGCTGCCTCGCCCAACGTTGAGACGTTGCGTCGCAACGTCTCAATCCCGATCATATGCCATTATTACACTCGATCACCACCCATACCGCCTATCTTCCGGGCGCCAATAATCTGGGCGTTGTTCTGACCGGTGATGGCGGCGCGATTGCCATTGATACCGGTCTCGACAAGGATACTGGTCGCTTGTTGCGGCGAGCGCTCGATGAGGCGGGGCTTCACCTGCGGGCAATCGTCAGTACTCATCATCATGCCGACCATATTGGCGGAAACGATTATCTGGTGCGCAACCTTCCCGGTGTGTCCGTGTATGCGCCACGTATCGAGGCGCCCCTGATCGAGAATCCGCTGCTCGAACCGATCTACCTGGCGCTCGGCGCAAGCCCGCCGGCTGCGCTTCGCACCAAATGGCTCATGGCAAAAGGCGTGCCGGTTGATCATCTCATCGATGGCAACACAGTGAAAATTGCCGGAGTGACGCTGGAAATCATAGCGTTGCCGGGGCATAGTCTGGGACAGATCGGCGTGGCGTTCGATGGCGTCTGCTTTGCGGCGGACGGATTTTTTGGACCTGAGGTGCTGGCGAAGCACGGTATTCCATATGCGCACGATGTCGCTGCGCAGATGGCATCACTGGAGCGATTGGCGGCGCGCGACGAGCGGTTTTTCCTGCCCGGTCATGGCAGGTTGACGCAGCGCAGTGATCTGTCCGCGACCCTCCAGGTGAACCGGCACGCCATCGAGCGCGCCATGCACGCAGTACGCGACGCACTTGCCGAACCCGGCGACACGCCGGCTGTGGCGCGTCGGGTGCAGCGGGCGCTGGGTCTGACGATTACTGGATTGCCGCAGTATGCCATTTTTGTCTCGGCGGTGGCGGCGCACCTCGGCCACCTTGAGATGCAAGGCGACGTAACGCTGGTTATGACCGACGAGGGCGCAGTATGGCGCAGCGGGTCATGAACGACGATGATATAGTCAAAGTCGGCACAGTGACAGAGACGCCCGACGAGGTGCGCAGCATGTTGTTGATTCCCGGCTGGATGCTGCGGATTACGTCGGCAATGGCGGGCGTCTTGCTCTTTGTGCTGGCGCTCGATCTGCTCAAAGAAGGGGCGCGCGAATACGGACAAGCGATGATCTCCTTCTTCAATGTGACGAGTCCGGTTAGCGCGCTCGGCTTCGGCTGGTTGCTGGCGTACATGTTTCTCAGCGGCTCGCCAGTGGCGGCGATCGCGGTCACATTCTTTGCTGCCGGAACCCTCGATGCGCTGCAAACGTTTACCATGATCACAGGGTCACGTCTGGGGGCGTCGCTGATTGTGCTGGGGGTCGGGTTTCTGTACTATCTTCGTGGGCACCGACGTGCGGCAAGTATTGCCATCGGCGTGCAGGCGCTCATCACCACTGCTGCGATTTATCTGCCGGCAATGGCGCTTGGCGTCTGGGCATTGACATCGGGACTGGTGCAAACAATTCAGGCTGATGCTGATGCACCGCTAAAGTCGGTCTTCGACTGGTTGTATGAACCGGTGCTGGCGGCAATCGATGCGCTGGGCGTTCCGGGATGGGCGCAGTTTGGTGCAGGCATTGTGGCGCTGTTGACGGCCTTCGCCCTGCTCGACCGCGCATTGCCGCAAGTGGATCCGGAGTCGAATGCGTTCAGTCGCATTGGCCGGTTGGTGTATCGCCCGATGGTCATGTTTGCGCTCGGCATGGCGGTGACATCGGTTACGATGTCGGTGTCGGTCTCGCTTTCGATCCTGGTGCCGCTGTCGGTGCGCGGCCTGGTGCGACGCGAGAATACATTGCCATATATCATGGGAGCGAACATCACAACGTTCATCGATACGCTGGTGGCTGCGCTGATCGTCGGCGGTGCCGCAGCGTTTACCATTGTGCTGGTGGAAATGGTCAGCGTAGCGCTTCTGTCACTGATCGTGCTGTTGTTTTTCTATCAGACGTTTCAGCGATCAATCCTGCGTCTGCAAGACGCCATTGTGCGCAACCGAACGACCCTGGCAATCTTTCTGGCAGTGATGTTCGTCGTGCCGGTCGTCTTGCTCATCTTCTGAACTATGAACCTGCTGATCTATGCCGGTCCTGGTTCCTGGCGCGATGAAGCGCTTGCCGTCGCCGCTCAGTTCGCCGGGCAGGTTGCGACGTCAATTACCCTGGTGACGGGCGGCGGCATCCGCAATGCAGAACTGCTCGACGACGCGGTGGCGCGATTGGGGCTTCCGCCTGATGTGGTCATCAAGCGCCGGGTGGTGGAAGGCACGCCGCACGAAGCGATTCTGACAGTCGCCGGCGAAACGATGTATGATCTGGTGATCTTCGGTCGCTTTCAGCGTCCGCTGGAACGCTTGCTGCCTCTGCGGCGCAGCGACGCATTGACGCGCCAGTTGCGCACGGCGGTGTTGCGCGTCAGCGGGCCGGCGCGCTCCATACGGCGCTTGCTGCTTGCCAGCGGCGGCGATCAGCATACGTTTGCCACTGCTCGATATGTGGCGCTGCTGGCAACGCCATTGCAGGCATCCGTCACCCTGCTGCACGTCGTCTCGCAGCAACCGGTCGTGTTCGAACCACTGGCGCCGCTGGCTGCCGATGAGGCGACGTTCCTGGCAGGTGAAACGCCAGAAGCGAACACGCTGCGTCAGTCCGCCGCCTGGCTGCGTGAACGCGGCGTCATGGTTGCGACACGGGTGCGTTTCGGTCTGGTGCTGGACGAAATTCTGGCAGAATTGCATGAGGGAGATTACGACATCCTCGCGGTTGGAACCCATCACGCCGCCGGTCCGCTGGATCGCGTGTTGCTCGAAGATTTGACCGGCGATCTGCTGGATCGCTGCCCGCGCACGGTGCTGGTTGCCCGGCGCGCCGCTCACGATTGAACATTTGTTACAATAATAACCATGAAAAGCTACAGTCAATTCCAGCGACGATTACAGGCAGGGCAGATCGTCGTGACCGGCGAGATCGCGCCGCCGCGCGGCGCATCCCGCGCTGCCGTCGAACGACTGGCGCTCGGTCTGCATGATGCTGTTGATGCGATTAACCTGACGGATAACCAACGCGGCCTGGGGCGCATGTCGGCGCTCGGCGCCGGGATTATCGTCCGTCAATTGGGACTGGAGCCGATCGTGCAGATGACATGCCAGCATCGCAACCGGATCGCATTGCAGGCGGACGTTCTGAGCGGCGCAGCGTGCGGTATCACCAACTTCCTGGCGATGACCGGCGATCACCCGAAGATTGGCGATCATCCCGATGCCAAGAGTGTGCTGGACCTCAACTCGTTCCAGTTGCTCAAAATGCTGCGCACCATGCGCGATGAGGGAAAATTTCAATCCGGCGTCGCGCTGACCGAACCGCCCCTTTTTTTCCTTGGCGGCGTCGCCAACCCAAATATCGAGCGCGTCGCCCGTCTCGAACGTAAGGTTCAGTTCGGCGCTGAGTTCATCCAGACGCAGATCCTCTTCGATCTTGATCGCTTCCGACAGTGGATGGCGGATGTGCGCGCCGCTGGCCTGCATCAGCAGGCGTACATTCTTGCGGGCATCATGGTCGTCAAGTCGGCGCAGTCGGCGCGGTTCCTACGCGATCATCTGCCCGGCTCCCGCGTGCCCGAATGGGTCATCGAGCGGATGGAGCGCGCCCATCTTCCCGAAGAAGAGGGGATCGCCATCGCCGCCGAACTGACCCGCGAATTGCTCGCTATCGAAGGGGTGCGCGGCGTGCATGTCATGTCGGTCGGATGGACCAAAGCCATTCCGCTGGTCGTGGAACGCGCGGGCTTGCTGCCACGCCCGCCATTACCCCCGTCAGACGCGAGCAACCAGACATGAATGCGCCTATGGTGGTAATGAAATTCGGTGCAGTGGCGGTGAGCGATGCCAGCCGGATTAATGATCTGGTGCGCATCGTTCGCCACGCGATTGATGAGGGGCAGGCGCTCGTCGTTGTCTGCACCGCGCTTCCGGCGGTCACCGACCTGTTGATCGGCGCGGTGCGGGCGGCAGCGCGCGGCAACCTCTCCACCGCCAAACAGGCGCGCCACGAGTTGTGGCAGCGCCATCGCTTGCTTGCCGAACGTTTGGTGACCGATGACTGGGAACGTGAGACGCTCTATCAGTCCTGGGCGGACCTGCTCAAATCGTTCGACCGAATTGTGCGCGCGCTGGCGACGCTTGGCGAACATTCGCCGCGCAGCAGCGACGCCGTCGCCGCTATTGGCGAACGCTTCATTGGCTTGCTGCTGGCAGTGGCGCTCCGACGCGCCGGCGTTGCAGCCCAATTGATCGATGGCGCCGAGTTGATTGTGACCGACGATCATTTTGGTCATGCCCGTCCGCTGCCGGACGAAACCGCTGCGCGCGCCCGGACGCGCCTGCTGCCGCTTACCCAATCGCGTATTGTCCCGGTCGTGACCGGCTACATCGGCGCTACGCGCCAGAATATCATCACGACCCTGGGGCGCGGCGGCGGCGATTACTCGGCGACTCTGATCGCGGCAGCTCTCGATGCCGATGAGGTGGTTATCTGGACGGATGTGGCCGGCATTCTGACGGCGGACCCGAAGATTGTGCCCGAAGCGCGCACATTGCCGGAACTGTCGTACATCGAGGCCGCCGAGATCGCCACCCTGGGCGCAGAGGTGCTCCATCCGCATACCCTCACGCCCCTGGCTCATCGTCGTATTCCGCTGCACATCCGCAATCTGGCGCAGCCCGACATGCCGGGCACGTGGGTGGTCGCTGAGCCGCGCGTGTCGTCCGACACGGCGCGGACGATCATTTCCGCTCCATCCATCAGCCTGATCGAGATCAATATGAGTCCACTGGCTGCGGCGGAACTCGGCTGGGCGCCGGAACTGGCGGCGCGGGTGCTCGCCGAATTGACGAACTGCGGGATTGAGGTGCTGACCTTTGCCCAAAGTTTCAGCGAACGAAGCCTGCTCCTGGCGGTGCGCACGGCTGATGTTGAGTACGCATACGAGCGTATTGAGACGTGTCTGTTGCCAGAACGAGAAAACGGCGCGCTTCGCACGCTCAGCCTGCGATCGCCGGTGGCGCTGGTGGCAGTGCTCAGTGCGCCGGGGAGTGCGCACCTGGCGCCGCGCGCCCTGGCAGCGCTGGCGCGTGTGTCGGCCACAGTGCTGGCGATGGTCTATGGCAACGCCTCGCACCATCTCTCGTTCATCGTCCCGGAAGAGGAGATGAGCAGCGTTGTGCGCGCACTGCATCGCGAATTGATGCAGGGATGAGTTTTCGAGTGCGGTTGAAAAAGTGAAATAGGTGGGCGAAGGCACTGCCTTCGCCCACCCATTTCTTGAAGCGAGTTTTCAGACATACTCTTACTTTCCGCCGGTGATCAGTTCATATGCCGCCCGGCTGCGGTTCCAGCGCACTCCCGCCGCCTGAGTGTATGGCTCGCCGCTGCGGTTGATCGGCAGCACTGCCACTACCGGCGGCTGGGTTGTTTCGATGAGGAGCATGATCGCAACCGGATTGTTCCTGGCATCATTCGATGGCGGGAAACCGACCGCCATTCGCTGACCGATAGTTACCCCGGAGCGACCCATGCTGACCAGCGTCTGCGGTCGCCCGGCAGCGTCCGCCTGCACAATCACCGCTTCACTGACGCTGCCGATGTAGCCGGTGTAGCCAGGACGGCCGAAGGTGGGACCGGGTGTGACGCTTGCCGGTTTGTACGCCACAACATCTGCCCGTCCATCGGCATTCAGATCGCCGCTGTAGGCAATCGTCCATTCTGGACCGACCAGCGACTCGGCGCCGGGCGCCAGCGTGGGGCGTGTGGCAGGCGGCGGCGGGACGGTGGGTGCAACGGTGGCAGGAAGCGATACAGTCGGCGGCGCAACGGTGACCGGCGCCGGATACGCCGTTACGACCGCCATAATCGATACGTCACTGGTCGGCGACGGTCGCCCGGCAAACGGGTTGGCGCAACTGCCAGACGCCATTCCGACGAACACGAACCCGGCAAGCGCAAACAGATGCCGGAATACTGATTTCATACACGCCTCCGCAACGACTCAGAAGACGGATGATGTGCAGTGTAGCATGATCGCTATCCGACGTCTACATCGTCATCGTCGCGCGCTGCGCGTGTGGATGCGCCGGCGATCACCAGCACATATTCACCCTGGACTCGCGCCGATGCCAGGTGCGTCAGCAGGTGCGACAGAGTTCCACGTTCGACATGCTCGAACTTCTTGGTCAGATCATTTGCCAGCGCAGCCGGTCGATCACCGTAGATCGCCAGCGCATCTTGAACGAGCGCCACGATGCGGTAGGGACTTTCATAAAAGATGAGCGTATGGGGCGAGTCGCGATCCACCTCGAGAAAACGCCGGCGCGGACCGGGCTTGCGCGGCGGAAAGCCGCGAAACGTGAAACTGTGGAGTGGTAGCCCGGAAAGGACGAGCGCCATGATGAGCGCTGCTGGACCGGGGATCATGGTCACATCAATGCCTTTGGCAATGGCGCTGCGCACCAACGTGAACCCCGGATCGGCGATGCCGGGGGTGCCGGCGTCGCTGATCAGCGCCACCGTCTTTCCCTGGCGCAACAGTCCCATCAGACGTTCGCCCGCCTCGCGTTCGTTGTGTTCATGAAAAGAAACCAGCGGTTTGCGAATATCGTAGTGTTGAAGCAAAATGCCGCTCTTGCGGGTGTCTTCACACGCAATCACGTCCGCCAGGCGCAGCGTGTCCAGCGCCCGCAGCGAGATATCGTTCAGATTGCCGATGGGGGTGGCGACAATGTACAGCATCGGCGATATTGTACTCCACGAGCAGTGATCGTGTCGAGCGTCACCCGATGCACATATGACCGTTTTGACATTGCATTCCTGTGTTACAATGCCTTACTGTCAGGATTAAGCATCCTCGCAGCGCCATTGAACCATCAGGCATGCGCTAAAGCGGCTTCCGCTCTTCCTGGGTGAACTATGGCAGCAGTTGCCGCACCACAAGCGGCAGACAAAGAAGCGGCGTCCAGGCGATCTTTTTTATGCAGTCTGGTAAATGAATCGCCGTGGTCTGCCATTCTGATCGACTCTTCGGGCATGATCGCAGCGATCAGCCCGGCGGCGCGTCGCCTCCTCGGTCTCCAGGCTGACGCGCCTGCGTCTGCCATCCTGCCCGCCGGTATCGATGAATTGACGCAAGCGCGCTTTCACCAAACGCTTATCTGTGCATATGAGCGCACTTCTGGCGCTCCATGGGTATTCCAACGGCTCGAACCTTCACCTGCCGAAATCGAAGCATTGCCGATTGTGATCGACGACACTGGATGGGTGTCGGTCACGGTGTACGAACCGTCACGCCAGGCGGTGCTGCACCGGCTGATGACCACCCTTCAGCAGCGCCTGCACCAACTCCACAGCGCAGCATCGCTCCGCGAAGCGTGCGATCAGGTGAGTGCACACCTCCTTCCGTCAGGCGTCAGCCTTTCGGTCATTGCCTGGAAGAACGATGGCTCATCGCCTGTTCTCCGGTATGCACCGCCGCCATTCGAGCGCATCGTCCTCGATGCAGGCGCTCTGGACCCGGCGCTTCAGCCGACGTCCCCACTGTTTCTTGAGTCCATCTCCCCTGCCCCGATCAATCAGATCGCGCGCGCAGCGGGAGCGCGCGGGCACGTGGCGTTGTTACTGCCGGGAAGCGGACATCGGCAACACATGCTGCATCTGTGGGGCAGCAGCGTTTCACCGGACCAGATGATGCTGATCGGCGCAATTGCTGCACTGATCGCGTCGCTGCTGGCGCAGATCATCGAACGCGAGGAGAGAACACGTCATCAGCGGCGTCTCGATGCCCTTTGGGAGGCAGCACAGGCAATGGTATCGCATCGGACTGTCGATGACGCGCTGCGCGAACTCTGTCGCCGAACGCAGATCATGCTCGATGCCGATCACGCCAGCATTTATCTTCCCGCCGGCGATCCCGGCCTGCTTGTGTGTGTAACGGCAACCGGCGTCGCGGAACACCTCTGCGGCAGGACGCTGCCGGTGTTCAGCAGCCTGCTCGGGCGCACCTTTCGCACGGGTTCGACCATGTTTTTCACCGATCTCGCAGCGGAAGCGGAAATGTACCGTCCCTTCTGGGAGTCACATCGACTGAAGGCGGCGCTGAATCAACCGTTGCGCCATCACGAAAGCATTATCGGTGTGCTCAGTGTCGGATGGCGCCAGGCGCCTGAACGAAATGACGATGATCATCTCATCATCCGCCGTTGCGCCGAACTGGTCACAGCCGTTGTGTCCGGAGCGCAAATACACCAGACATCGTTCTATACGACGTATCATCGTCCGTTGTTTGAGCAGGCGGAAGAGTTGATATTCGGTCTGGCGCAGGATGGCACGATTCTGCGCTGTAATCACGCCGCCGCCATGCGGGTCGGCGCCGCCCCCGGCATGTCGTTCTGGAGCCTCGTAACCCCTGCCTGTGAAGATCAGGTCCGGCGACATCTTCAGGAAACCGGCGCCTTCCGCCAGTCGTCTCCTCCATGGACCTTCGAGATGATCGGTGTTCAGGGGCAACCACTCCTCCTCGAAACAACTGCACAGGTGGTCCGGATCGACCCGGCGGTGACCGAAATTGATCTGATCTGTTGCGATGTCACTGCGCGCCGCGCTGCCGAACAGGAAATGCAACAACTGCACCTGGAGCTGACCACCTTGCTGCGCGTCAGTCAGGCAATCAATCGCACGACCGATCTTGAGAACATTCTGCGGGCAACGCTCGACATTATCGTGCAGGCGCTGAATCTTCGCGCTGCCGCCATCGTTCTGCACGACGCCGATGGTCATCTACGCTTGAAGTATTGCAGTGACATGTCGCCGGCTACAATCGAGAACTGCGATCAATGGCTCAGCCATCTCTTCGCCGAAGAGCGTGAGGCGTTGACAAACGGCGCGTCCCGTGTGGTCAACGTTGAGGCGCTACGCATTCAGACGCCCGATGAACCGGCGCTGCAACGGTTGCCGGACAATGTTGTCTATCTTTTGATCACCCCATTGCTGATTGACGGTGTGGTCATCGGGTTGCTCGAATGTCTCAGCACGCAGCGTCCATTTGAGATGCGCGATATGGAACTGATGGAAGCAATCGCAACGCAACTGGTGCAGGCGATCCGCAATGCGCAGACCAACCAGGAGATGCGTGAAACGTCGCTGATGAACGCGCGCCTCTATCGTGAAGCGGAGGCGATGCGCGCGTATCTCGACGCCATCATCCAGAATGCCCCCGATGTGCTGATCGTCTGCCGGCCCGACATGTCGATGCAGCCGCTGAACCAGGAGCCGTTGACCGCGCTTGGGTACCAGCGTCACGAACTCGCCGGTCAATCGTTGCTGCGCATCGTCCCCTCCGATCATCGTACTACGCTGACGCGCGCCTGGCTTCAGGTGCGGCAGGGCGAGTCGCAACGCGTCGAGATGGATCTGCTGCGCGCCGATGACAGCCGTTTTATGGCGCTGGTTTCGTTCGATCTGATCCCCGATTACAACGAGGTGCTGGTCGTCATCAAGGATGTGACCGAACTGCGGCGACTGGAGGCTCAGGTGCGTCAGCACGAGAAACTGGCGGCGCTCGGTCGTCTGGTTGCCGGCGCTGCGCATGAGTTGAACAATCCGCTGGCAGTTATTCTTGGGCTGTCGCAACTGCAACTTGGCGAGGATATTCCGCCTGCTGTGCGCACCGACCTCGAACAGATCGAACGCGCCGCCAGGCGCGCCGCCGCGATTGTGCATCAACTACGCGCGTTTGGCCAGCCTCGCACGCTGGAACTCGCTCCGCTCGATCTGTCTCTGGTTGTCGCTGAAACATTGCAGCGCCTCTCCGCCGCGATCGCCGCCGAGAATATCGCTGTGACGGTCGATCTGCCTCCTGATGCGCCAAACGTGCTCGGCGAATTGCATCAGATCGAGCAGGTGGTGTTCAATATCGCGCTGAACGCGATTCAGGCGCTTGCACTCCGTCGGCCCGGCGAGCCGCGTCGTCTCCGCTTCAGCGCCAGGGCGGACGCAGAAAGCGTTGTCCTGGCGATTGAGGATACCGGACCAGGGATCGCGCCGGAACACCTGTCGCGCGTCTTCGAGCCATTCTTTACCACCCGCGATGTCGGGCAGGGCATGGGGATGGGACTTGCCGTCGTGTACAGCATTGTCCAGCAACATCACGGTGAGGTATGGGTCGAGAGCAGTCAGGGTGTCGGAACCATCTTCAGGGTGCGCCTGCGACAGGCTCATGGGAATCCGCAGGAAGAAAGAACGCCGTCGGCGGCCATACCGCGCAACCTCTCTATTCTGCTCGTTGAAGATGATGATCTGGTGCGCACGATGGCACAGCGCGCGCTGGAACGCCTCGAATGCCGCGTCGATGCCGTCTCTCGTGGCGAGGAGGCGCTGGCGCGCGCACTCGTCTGGAATTATGCGCTGGTGATCACCGACCTCCAGATGCCCGGACTGGACGGCGTTGAACTGTATGAACGGCTGCGGGCGCTTAAACCATCCCTGCGCTGGCTCATTCTGGCGGGTGATACCATGGGTGAACGGAGTAGCGTCTTTCTTCAGCGCACCGGACTGCCCGTGCTCCACAAGCCGTTTACCCACGACCAACTGATCGAACGCATTGCCACAAGCCTGGAGCAGAATACATAGGTGACTTCACTGCAAAAAGCGGTAACCACGAAACCACGAAGGTCACAAAGGGACACAAAGGACATGCGCTTTATGTTTCTTCCCCTTCGTGCGCTTCGGATCCCTGGTGGTTAAGCCTTTGTGCAGTGGACTCATAGGTTCAACCGAGGCGCCAGACTCCGATGTTCCCTATTGTTCAAATTGTTCACCGCCCCGGCATTCTCGATCTTGGTTGGGGGCATCCTGATCCCGCCGTGCTGCCGGTGGCGGCGCTGCAACGCGCCACAGCAGCCGTGCTCGCGCGCTACGGCGCCGACGCCCTGGCGTATGGCGCCGAACGTGGACCCGGACCTCTGATCGCGTGGATCTGCGCGCGCCTTGCGCATACCGATGCGCGCGCGCCTGACCCAACCGATGTTGTGATTACCGCCGGCGCATCACACGCGCTCGATCTCCTCTGCACGATCTGCACGTCCCCCGGCGACACGGCGCTCGTCGAGTCGCCGACGTACCATCTGGCGGTGCGCATCCTGCGCGATCATCCGCTGAACTTAGTCGCGGTTCCATCCGATGCTGGCGGCATCGATGTCGATGCATTGGAGATGCTGCTGGCGCGCATGGCGCGGCGCGGTCAGCGGGCGCGTCTGCTCTATTTCGTGCCTACGCACCATAATCCCACCGGTGTCTGTCTGAGTCTCGAACGTCGCAGAGCGCTGGCAATGATCGCTGCCAGGCATGGCATACTGCTGGTCGAGGACGATGTCTACCGCGAACTGAGTTACGACGATCCGGCGCCGCCATCAGTGTGGAGCATAGCGCCGCCGGGCACGGTTGCGCGCATCGGGTCCTTCTCCAAATCGCTGGCGCCTGGCTTGCGGCTGGGATATCTGACCGCTGACTCGTCACTGGCGCAACGTCTGATCGGCAGCGGATTGCTCGATAGCGGCGGCGGCCTCAATCCGTTTGTCGCGTTGACTGTGGCTGAGGTCTGTGAGTCCGGCGATTTCGATGCGACGATTGCGCACTTACGCTCCACATACCGCGCCCGACGTGATGCATTGGCTGGTGGGCTGCGCGAACACCTGCCGCCGGAGTGTCGCTTTGCCGTGCCGGACGGCGGGTTCTTTCAGTGGGTGGAATTGCCGGAAGGGGTCGATGCCGGGGAGTTGCTGCCGCATGCCGAACAGACAGGCGTCTCGTACCTTCCCGGATCACGTTTTTATCTCGACGCACCGCACCGCAACACCTTGCGGTTGGCATTCAGCCTGTATGCGCCGCATCAACTCGTCGAAGCGGCGCAGCGCCTGGGAGAAGCCATTGCGACAGTCGTGTGACAGGGCTATGGTGTATACCGTGTGCGCCATCGTCGGAACAGCCGTCGCCGTGATCGATGACGATAGTAGGGATCGGTTTCTTTCAGACGACGACGCTCTTCCAGACTGCGCCCGTCGATCAATCCCGCCAGAAACTGCTTGATATCCCCCAGCGACGCGGCTTTATCCGCCAGCGCCAGCACCCATGCCTCGCGCGAAGTCGGCGTGGGACCAAGCGGATACATATGACTCTCGATCGCCGCACAGACGGCCGGGTCCTCGCCTTTTGCGGCAGCCCAGCGTGCTGCAATATACCCATGCGTCGTCAATGTGCCTGCGCGCGAGTTGATGTCGTGAAGCAGGGCGGCGCGCACACAGGTCCGCGTGTCGGCGCGCAGCAACTGGCTCAGATAGTACGCATGTCGTACTGAACGGGTCAGATGATCGTGTTTGGGAATACTGTGATGCATGTGATGGCGGGTTTCGACAACTTCCGGCAGGTTCAGGAGATCGCGGATGTAATCGAAGGCGGCGTGATATTCCATGCAGACCTCTTCCTGAAACAACGATGCGTCAATGGCGTCTCACCAATGCCAGTGTTGGTTATACCACGCCGGCAGCGGGAATGGCATTCCCCATGGGTACTGATTTTATTCACCCGAATGTGATAGCCCCCGCTCGAGCAGGTGATCCGCAGCGGCATACGGATCGAGCGTGCGCGCAACGATCTGAGCGATCAACGCTTCCCATTCGGAAGGTGACACTCGCGCGCGCACCCGCTCAAGCACCGTCTCCTGGAGGATCAAGCGCAGTTCATGAGCGGCGCGTTCCTGTTCGCACCCCGTGAAGCGTCCACTATTGCGCAGATAGTCCAGATGCCGCTCCGCTGCGGTCGCAATCGCTTCAATGCCTTCACCGCGTATTGCCACAGCGGTCAGCACCGGCGGCGTCCAGCCGTCAGCCGGCGGATCGGCCAGACTCAACATGGCGCACAACTGGCGAACCGTTTGTTCAGCGCCGTCGCGGTCGGCTTTGTTGACGACCAGCAGATCGGCGATTTCGAGAATGCCGGCTTTGATCGCCTGAATATCATCTCCGGCGCCGGGAGTCTCGATCACAATCGTGGTATGAGCAGCAGCGGCAATCTCGACCTCGCCTTGACCGGCGCCGACCGTCTCGACCAGCACCACATCGAAATTGGCGGCATCGAGCAGCGCCACGGCATCGCCAGTTGCACGGGCGATGCCGCCTAACCGCCCGCGACTTGCCATGCTGCGAATGAACACGCCAGGATCGCCGCTGAGCGTTTGCATGCGGATGCGATCACCCAGAATGGCGCCACGTGTAAATGGTGAGGTGGGATCGACCGCAATAATGCCTACCGTGCGGCCGGCGCGTCGCCAGTACGCCGCGAGCGCGGCGACCAGCGTCGATTTACCGGCGCCGGGAGCGCCGGTCACGCCAATAATGTGCGCGCGACCGGTCTGCGCAAAGAGGGCGCTCAGGAGGGAGCGCGCCTGCGGGCCGCCAGTTTCAACCAGGGTTAGCGCCTGCGCCAGGGCGCGCCGATTGCCGTCCAACAATGCCTGGGCCAGATCCACGCGGTCAGGTCCTCGTCTCGCATCGTTCCTGAATGAAACGCACGATCTCATGGGTCGGAGCGCCGGGTCCATACACTTCGGCAATGCCGTGCTGTTCTTTCAATATCCGGGCATCATCGTCGGAAATGATGCCGCCTGCCACCACCAGTACATCGTGCATCCCGTGGTCGCGCAGCAATTCCATCAGACGCGGCAGCAGGGTCATATGAGCGCCGGAAAGGATTGACAGACCGATCACATCGACATCTTCCTGCAGCGCCGCCTCAACGATCATCTGCGGCGTCTGCTGAATGCCGGTATAGATCACTTCCATACCCGCATCACGCAATGCGCGAGCGATGACTTTCGCGCCCCGGTCGTGCCCATCGAGACCTGGTTTTGCAATCAGTACGCGGATTGGACAATCCATGGGAACCTCATTTACGGTTGTTTGCGCTGACGTGAACCGGAACCCCAGCGCCCGAAGAGTCCCGGTCGTTCATAAGCCATATCGATCATCTCGTTGAACTCTTGCTCGCCGGGGCGCATATTGGGGCGTTCTGCCAGCCACTGTTCACGCGCCTCCTGCGCCTGGCGAAACCACGCCAGCAGCGCCTCGCCATCGCCGGCGGCGACCTGATCGCGCAATTCCGCCAGGCGCTGCGACATTTCGTCGAGCCAGCGCGCCAGCGCCTCGCGGTTGGTCAGGCAGATGTCGTGGTGCATTTCAGCGCTGCCCGACGCCAGCCGGGTCACGTCGCGAAAGCCGGTTGCCGCCAGCGGCGCCATCTCGCGCCAGCCGGGGCTGCGACTCACAATGTCCATGAGCGCCGTTGAGAGCATGAACGGCAGATGCGAGACGCCCGCCACATACGCATCATGCTCGACCGGATCGATATAGTAGAGTTTGGCGCCGATCTGTTCAACCATTGCCTCAACGAGACGCATGGCAGTCTCACGAGTCTGCTCACGTGGCGAGAGGCAATAAATGGCGTTGCGGAACAGATCCGGCGAGGCGGCGGCAGGACCGGACTTCTCGCTTCCCGCCATCGGGTGCCCGCCAATAAAATCGACAGTGGCGGGCAGGATCTCGCGCGCCCATGCAAGGACCTGCGTCTTGGTGCTTGCTACATCGGTCACCGTCGCTCCAGACGGCAACAGCGGCGCGAGATCGGCGAATACGGTACGGATCGCCTGCACTGGAACCGCAACGATGACCAGATGCGCGTCACGCACGGCATCAGCCAGCGTGCGCGCCTCGCGATCAATGGCCAGGCGACCGCGCGCCTCGGAAAGTGCACGCGCATCCGTATCGAAACCGATGACCGTGATGGCGCCCAACGGTGACTCACGCTCATTCGCGGAACGCAGCGCCATGCCGAGGGAAGCGCCGATCAATCCAACGCCGATGATAGCAATCTGGATCATGATTCAGGCTCGACAAACGACAGAAACAACAATTCAGCAACTCCGATGATCAATGCAACCAGGACAACCGCAACCGGCGTGAGCGTCCTCAGTCCCGCCAGAACAATGATCAACGCGGCCAGCAAGCCAATCTCGTATGCCTGGCGTCGCGCGCGGCGGCGATCATAGCGACGCGCACGCTGCCGGAAGAGACGTTGCCCCGCTGCATAGAGCAGCGGCATCGCCAGCGACGAAAAGAACCAGAAGGCCGCGAGCGCCATCACCGCATACACCGGCGCCTCTGGCAACGACAGCAACCACCCGGTTGGCGGTGGAACGAATGCCAGTATGTACAGGAGCAACGTCGTTCCAGCTACGCCCTCGAGCGCCAGACCTGTCAGACAAAACTGGCGTTCTACTGGTGCAAACGTCAGCAGAGCAGCGGCAATAACCATTATATAATATACCATGCGTTCTGGCGCATCATATGGTTGCTGGCGATCAACGAATCCCCATATCAGCATCGCCAGCGTCCCCGCCCAGCAGAGACCAGCAAGCGACGCAAGCAGCAGTACAATCCGTCGCGAGAAAGGCGACGTTGCCGTTCCGCTTCCACTTTCCTCGCCAGACATAGAACGATGCATCACAGATCAGCCGGCTCTTCACCGCGAGCGGTGTAGTACACGCCAAGATACGGCAACCGCGGATTGCCAGGGAAGGCGCCGAGCGCCACACTCAGCGCCTGCTCGCCCTGGTCGCGGAGAATGGTCAGACGAATCGTGTCACCTGCGCGGTAGCGCAGGAGCTCGTTGCGCAGATCACGTGCATCCTGGACGTACACCCCTTCAATCGCCACAATGACATCACCGCGTGTCACTCCTGCGCGCGCCGCCGGACCGCTGCGATCAAGGCGCGTCACCAGCACGCCGAGATCGGGTAGAACTGGTTGCAGCGCCGCAGTTGCGCTCAGTTCGAGGCGCACCTCACGCCGACCAATGTCGCGTCCGGCGATCCAACCGCTGATGCCAGCAAATAACCCACACCACAGGCACAAAAGAGCTGTGATGGCTATTGATCCTGCAATCCACCATGGTCTGGGTGCGCCTTCGGTCATACGTCTTCCAACGACTATCGTTCAGCAGGGATTAGGGATTAGGTTTTGGCCCTTGCCGCCGCCCGCTGCGCTGCGGTTATCCACAAAGAACACAAAGACACACAAAGGACGGATCGCACAATCCACTTTTCCGCCTGCAACTTTCAACATTCAAAGCGCTACATATGCAGGGGCGCACCGCCATGCGCGGGCGCTCTGCCGGCGCGCCCCTGCATGCCACCTTCCTGCGTTCAACGTTCAACGTTCAACACGCAACGTTTTCACCTTCCCACCTGCAACCTTCAGCCTGCAATGGACGTGTCTCTCGCCTCTCGCCTCTTGCCTCTCGCCTCTCACCTCTCGCCTCTTGCCTCTTGCCTCTTGCCTCTCGCCTCTCACCTCTCGCCTCTTGCCTCTTGCCTCTTGCCTCTCGCCTCTTGCCTCTCACCTCTCACCTCTCACCTCTCACCTCTCACCTCTCACCTCTCACCTCTTGCCTCTCACCTCTCACCTCTCACCTCTCACCTCTCACCTCTCACCTCTCACCTCTCACCTCGCGCCTCAGTTCTACACCCGCCTGCCCGACGACGATCGTCTCCAGCGCACCAATCCTCTGAGGCGTGGCAGGCGCCATCGCCGCACAATCGCACGCGGGCGCGGCAGGCGCACCGACGGCAGACGCAGGCGACGACGGCGACGAACCGGTGGCGCTAGGTGCAATTGCTCCAGCAGAATCGATGCGATCTGCGTCGCGCCATCGCGAGGAACCGCATCAACCAGACGCGCTGTGACCGCCGCATAGGTGGAGGGTTCCATCAACTCCGCCAGTACCGGCACGATTCGATCGATGGTCGGGCAGAACAACCCCAACTCATGGTTCAGCACGAAATCGATATTGCCGCGCTCCTGCATGCCAACCGCCTGTGTCACGATAACCGGGCGACGCATCACCAGCGTCTCCATCAGTGTGCCGGGACCCGCCTTCGAGATCACGATGTCGCTGGCGGCCATCAACTTTTCCATATTTGTCACGAAGCCGAAGATATGCACATTCGGACCGAAACCGCTCTGCTCGAGGCGCTCGCGCAACGCCGTGTTGCGTCCGGTGACAACCAGCAACTGCAACTGCGGATACGCCGTGTGAATGTTGCGCACCAGCTGCTCGATATTACCAGAGCCAACCCCGCCGCTTGTCACCAGCACGGTAAACAACTCCGGCGCAAGACCGAGGCTCGACTGTGCGGCATCGCGAGACTGATGGTACGCAGCGAATTTGGGATGGACTGGGAAACCGGTGCGCACCAGTTTACTCTCCGGCATACCCAGGCGAAGCATCCGCTCATAGGCTTCGTTAGTAGGAACGATGCATAGTTCTGCATCCGGATCGGCCCATGATGCATGCAGGCTCACCAGATCGGTCACAACAGTAATGAAACGAAACGAAAGGCGGTAGGTGCGGCGTGCATTGCCGATCAGACGGTTGAGCAACGGATGCACCGACACCACCAGCGTCGGGCGAACCGCTTCCAGCACGCGCAAAATATTGCGATGCGCCGCGAAATAGACAACCTTCGTCAACGCATCGATACGTCGCCGACCGTCGGTCAGGCGATAGAGTGTATCGTAGAGCGACAACCAGCGCGTCGAAAGTTTATCGTAGACCACCGGCGCATCCCGCACAACCGGCACGCCGGTATGAGTAAAGATGTCGATGATATACGTCTCGACCGCATGACCAACGCGTTGTTCGATCGCAGCGGCGATCGCCTGTGCTCCTGAGCGATGACCGCCGCCGGTGTCAGAGATGGCGAACAGAATCCGCGGCACACCGCCGGTTGACGACTCTCCATATGCATTGGACATACTGTCTGCCGCCGGGGGCGCCGGCCATCTCGAAGGCTCGCGATCACCAGCGCGTTATCACTGTGCGTCTCTTTTCGGCATCATCGTACCATACCGTTCTCTAACGTGCAAAACGGAACGGGACTTGACATGCTCTTAATGTCGTGCTATAGTATCCCATGCTACGAGAAACGCCACATGGCGGCGACGCTCAGAGATAAAACAGAAGAGAAACGGGCTTGACAAATGCAAGTCTGCGTAGTATACTCTTCTGTACGGAACAACACGTCTCTGGAGAGACGAGCGACGTGAAGCGATAGCGACAACCGAGGACGCGACAGAGGAGCCGTTGCCGCTGTCGCCAGGCCGGTCAGACCAGCAGGCGCGACCGCCTGGTTTTTTGTCGCCCGTCGCGGGCACCTTCACAACTGAATCGTGACGCGC
>NZ_JBYNRX010000004.1:0-6333 GCF_057785375.1 Roseiflexus sp. | reverse complement strand
GCGGCGAAGCCGCCGCAACCCACCACCTTAATCAGGAGCGGCACACTGCCGCAGGCCTTGGCGGAGCCAGAAAACGCGCCACTGCGTAAGTCCTGGCATTTAGACATTCATTCGCCGGTTCTTGAGCGATGCCATCATCCTGGATCGTTCATGCTTCAGTGATGCGCGCAACACAGTTCAGGATCTGATCAGGATCTGGCAGCGTGACCCTGGACCGTCTCAAGGCAATCTGCTGGCATATATTGTCGAAGAAGTTGTATGCAAACTGCTTGCGGGTCAGATTCGAGTCGTCCGACGATCCTGACCGGTACATATCCTTGAGCCACGCACCAGAAATAGTCTGCCTGACTTCCGTCATCAGTTCTGCAAATTCGATTTCGGATAAGAGATAATCGCTCGCCAATTCCTCAATAGCGGATTGGAGGAGATGGATCATCTTGCTGGCATCATCTTCGATAAACCGATCCAGCACCTTTTTTGCGCCACTGCTTCCAGCGACGCCGCCCACAATTCCCCCGCATACTCCGCCCACAACCCCGCCTATTGCTGTGCCAATGCCAGGAACTATGCTCCCGATTGCTGATCCTGCCGCTGCTCCCGCGAACCATCCACCGGCGCCGGTTGCAATACCCGCTCCATTGACAGCCATGTTTTTCGCGACCTGAGACCACGACATATCACGCCTGATGGCGGCACGGTACATATCCGGCGCCGTTAACGCAACTAAACTGATCGTGGACGTGATAGCATTAGTGCGAAGTAGTTTCGCAACGTGATTGACTGCTGCCGCTCCGTAGACGGGTCTTCCAAGCGATGCTGATGCGATGCGGTGAATAGCGCTTCTGCCGAGATCCGTCGAAGCGACTGTTCTTACTCCGCTGCGCAATGTAACCACGCCAGCGGCAGCCATGCGAGTGCGTAGTACCTGACGAGAAATGACGCCGACAATAAACGTTCTACCGCCTGCACTGATGCTGCTATAAAGCGCACCCCGGATTGCTTCCTCTGGTTTATCTCCATTCCATATTCGCCACGCGAAGTCAATTGCAAACGAAACCCCAAAAATGTAAGTCGACGTGATCGACTGCGTCTGGACATCAAACAGGAGAGAGTCAACATTACCGGCTCGTGCGATGTTGCGAGCCTGTTTGTATGTGACATATCCTTTTCTTACGATATTCCTCGCTTCATTGGGATCCGTGACGCCCGGCACCTTTCCCTGAGCGATTTTCCTCTGAAAAAGTTCAACACATTCGTCATACTGGTCAGCAGGAACTTCCAACATCTGTCCCTGGTACCGATACAAACCCGTCGTTTCATCGAATGCGGCATTGATAGTCGCATCAGATGTCTGAAAATATTTAGTTTGAATTGTAGTTCCATCGACAATACGATCTGGACCATTGATTTCATTGGTTGTTCCCGTTATCTCAACATTTCTAAGCCGTAGCGTATTGCCAAACGCATTGGCATCTTCAGCCGCAAATCCATGACCGCCTTTGGTATGATACTTGCCGATCTGCAATCGTTCCAGCGCCTTTGCAATCTCTGCTGAAGCAAGCCATGTCACGACTTTGCCGGTGCGATCCGACGATGACTGGCTGTCTTGCATAAATGCCTCCGATGGTTCATGTCAACGTCTAGTGCAAAAATGCCGGCCTGCACTGTGGCAGCACCACGCACGATGTCACATTCCTCATAGAGCGAACAACCAGATGTTGCACAATAATGGCCGGTGTTGACCGTCTTGCAGCGGACGTTGGCTGCGACAGGCTCAGCCGCCGTGGGCTGCGACGGGCTAGATCAACGTCCGCCGCTCCACGTCCTTGATTGTCCAGGTTTGGTTGTTCGCCCTATAAGATATACCGCGAGCATCACCAATGCGATACTCTGTTCAAAAGCAGGCAATCTGCAATGCTCTAAGCCATGCGCAGCTATTCCGGTCAGGCTTACCGGACAGGCTTCCCTGGCGAAGTCTTATGTCACACGCAGTTTCGGGCATGAGAAAGCCCCCTCTCTTTTTGTGAGGGGGCAGGGGAGATGGCGCGTCTGACCGGGAACAACGCAGTATCAGATTTACAGGGGAATATTCCCGTGTTTGCGCGGCGGCAGGCTCTGTCGCTTCCCGCGCGCCAGGCGCAGCGCGCGGATCAGCGCCGGTCGCGTTTCACGCGGCTCGATGACATCGTCGAGATAGCCGCGCTCGGCGGCGATGTAGGGGTTGGCGAAGCGGTTCTGATAGTCCTCGACCAGTTCGGTCAGGCGCGCCACCGGATCGGCAGCCTGCGCCAGCTCGCGGCGAAAGATAATCTTGACGGCGGCATCAGCGCCCATGACGGCAATCTCGGCAGTGGGCCAGGCAACGTTGAAATCGGCGCGAATGTGCTTGCTCGCCATCACGTCGTAGGCGCCACCGTAGGCTTTGCGCGTGATGACTGTCAACTTCGGCACTGTCGCTTCGCAGTAGGCATACAGCAGTTTGGCGCCATGCCGGATGATGCCGCCGTACTCCTGCTGCGTGCCGGGCAGAAATCCGGGCACATCGACGAAGGTGATCAACGGGACGTTGAAGGCATCGCAGAAGCGCACAAAGCGCGCCGCCTTGACCGATGAGTCGATGTCGAGCGTGCCAGCCAGATGGGCCGGTTGGTTGGCGACAATCCCCACGGCGTGCCCGTCGAGCCGTGCAAAGCCAATGATGATGTTGCGCGCCCAGAACGGCTGCACTTCGAGAAAACTGCCTTCGTCAACGACGGCTTCGATCACCTGGAGCATGTCGTAGGGCTTGCGCGGATTGTCGGGAATGATTGTTTGCAGGTTCTCGTCCATGCGGTCGGGATCGTCGTCGGTCGGAACGAACGGCGGGTCTTCCAGGTTGTTCGCGGGGAGGAACGAAAGCAGCACCCGCAATTGATCGAAGGCTTCCTCTTCGCTGTCGGCGGCAAAATGCGCCACGCCGCTGCGCGAGTTGTGCGTCATCGCCCCGCCCAACTCCTCGAAGCCGACGTCCTCGCCGGTCACGGTCTTGATCACATCGGGACCGGTAATGAACATTTGCGAGCTGCCCTTGACCATCAGGATGAAGTCGGTCATAGCGGGCGAATAGACCGCGCCGCCAGCGCATGGACCGGCAATCACCGACAGTTGCGGCACCACGCCGGAAGCCATCACATTGCGGTAGAAGATCTCGGCATAGCCGCCAAGACTGACGACCCCTTCCTGGATGCGTGCACCGCCGGAGTCGTTCAAGCCGATGCACGGCACACCCATGCGCAGCGACAGGTCCATGACTTTGCAGATCTTCTCGGCGAACACTTCGCCAAGCGACCCGCCGAACACCGTGAAATCCTGGGAGAAGAGGCAGACGTGGCGGCCATCGATCGTTCCATAGCCAGTGATCACGCCATCGCCAAGCGGCTTGTGCCGATCCATGCCGAAGGCGGTCGTGCGGTGAACCGCAAAGGCGTCGAGTTCCACAAATGAACCCGGATCGAGCAATTTTTCGATGCGCTCGCGAGCGGTCATTTTGCCGCGCGCGTGCTGCTTCTCTGCAGCCTGCGGATCGGTGGTGCGTGCATGCTCACGCCGCCAGCGCAAGTCTTCAATACGCTCGCGTGTTGTCTTCATAGCGTCCCTGCCCTCGTAGACGGTGGATTGATACGATTATACCGGAGAGAGATACAATAGGGGTGCGAGGTGCGAGGTGCGAGGTGCGAGGTGAGGGGGTGTGAAGGCATTACCATGGAAACACTGACGAGGAAGCATACGTCTGATACAAAGAAGGGCAGGGAGATAAGGCGTGATCTGCGGAGACGAACATGATTGATCATCAATCGACGGGGCAAACGTGGAGGCGCGGCGCTGCCGTGTGGGGTCTCTGGCTGATAGTGCTGGCGCTGGCGGCCGTTGTCATTTACGTCATCTGGATGCGCGCCTTTTTCGAGATTTACTACGTATGGCTGAGCCTGGGCGATGCAACCCGCCTGGTCTACGAACTGACAATGATCGTGTTGACCATTGGCGTCGTAGTATGGATCGCCATCGGCGAGCCGTATCTGCTGGCCGGCGCCCGTGAACGCCGGCTGATGCGCCGCTTCTGGTATGTTGCTGTGCCGCTCCTGATCGCAGGCGCAATCGGATTGATTATTCCAATCATATGACGCCATTCTATAGCAATCGGTAATAGATGACTGCCGTGTGGAGCGAACCATCGGCGCTGCGGGCATATTTTGGGATGCGCCCGACGAAGGTGTATCCGCACGCCTGATACAGCATTTCGGCGGGATCACCCTCACGGGTGTCGAGGATGAGCAGTGAACGTCCCTCACGGCGCGCCTCTTCCTCGACTGCCGCCAGCAACGCTCGCCCAACGCCCCGCCGCTGGGCTGAACGCAGCACCATGAGTTTCTTCATTTGCGCGCGATGTTGCTCGCCTGGCTTCTGCGCCAGTTCGAGTTGCACAGCGCCAATGATCGTGGCGCCTTCTCGCGCCACCAGCAACACCCGCAGGCGTTCGATGACATCATCACAGATCGCATCCCAGTAGCGCTGCGCTGTCGCTTTATCGAGCGGCGGCAGGAACCCGAGCGACGCGCCGCTATTGACGGCGTCCTGCAATAGCGCCACCAGTCCAGGGCGCGCCGCGTGAAATGTTGCGGAATTGAGACGTTCAATGACCATCCGACCCTCCTTGACTTCATGATACAGGCAGATTATACTGTATGAGCATACCCCTGGGAGGTATAGGCACATCGCATAATTATAGCAAAGGGAGCATACGTCTATTATGGCCAAGCCTGTTACTGTGACCGATGACGATTTTGAGCAGCAGGTGCTGAAATCCGACATCCCGGTCGTCGTTGATTTCTGGGCGCCGTGGTGCGGTCCGTGCCGTGTTATTGCACCGATCCTCGAAGAACTGGCAAAGGAATACGATGGCAAAGTCAAGGTCGCAAAGGTCAACACCGACGACCATCAGCGCTGGATGAGCAAATTCGGCATCATGGCCATCCCAACCATGATTTTCTTCAAGAACGGCAAGGAGATCAACCGGATCACCGGCGCCGGTCCCAAGCGCATGTTGAAGGAAGCGTTCGACGCGGCCATTGCCAAATAATTGCCCATGGAGGGAGCGATGTCCGCACCGCAGCCTGTGCGCCCGATCAGCGATGAACTGCGCCACGATGTACTGGTGCGGCTGCGACGGATCGAAGGTCAGGTGCGCGGCATTCAACGCATGATCGAAGAGTGTCGCGACTGCCAGGAGATCGTGACGCAACTCGCTGCTGTCAAGGCGGCGGTTGGAAGCCTGAGTACGCTCCTGGCAGAGACCTATGCGCGCGATTGTCTCTGCTCAGGCGAAGCCGTCAATTCAGAAGAAGTTGCGCGCCTCCTCGATGTGCTCAAATCGGCACGCTGATCTTACGGCGTCACTGCAACATTTACGCCAAATTCAGAGGTGTACGCGCCGGTTGCCGTTCCACTCACTACGTCGCCGGCGCTCACCCCGCTGACCGTGAATGTCCCGCTGAATGTGCCGTCGACAGCGGCAGTGAGAACGCCAAGCAGTATTCCACCCTCCCCTCTGACGCCCGCCGGTCCCTGTGAGAGAAAGATTTCAACCCGCGTGCCACTGAATACCGTCTGTCCTGGCGCCGTCCCAATGTATCCTGCCACTGTCAGCGAACTTCCGCTCAGCCAGGCGACGCTGATAACCGGTGCGTCCATGCCCTGATTGGCCGATCTGGTCAACAGTGTGTCATCGTTGGCGGTAGGACCGTCATTGTCCAGATCTATCGCCAGCCCGCCGTTTGCGAAGATACGATTACCCAGAATGCGTGCGCTGGTTGCGCCCGGTTTGAGCGTCACGCCTTCGTCGCCGTTACAGGCAATGATGTTGGCTTCAGTCGCTGCCGTTCCACCAACCTCAGTATCGGTCGAGTCCTGGAGATCGATGCCGTCGTCGCTATTGCCGCGCGGCGTGACGCCATCAGCAGCCACGCCGATGTAATTGCCGATGATCCGGTTCCCCGTCGATAATGCACCCCAAATGCGAATTCCATTGATCGCAGCGCCAGGCGCTAACGAAATCTTCATCGAGCGCGAGCGAGTTCACCGGTATCAGTGTAGCAAACATCCATTACCTGCGGCGATGCTCAATGGCAAGAAGACGGCGGATTACGAACGCGCTTCGTAGGCGCGGGCGCGGATGATCGTCACCCGGCGACGGTCATCTGCGCCTCAATCATCATCGTCATCGTCGTCGTCGCCGGGCGACGGCGGCGCGGGCGGCGGCGCGGGCGGCGGCGCCGACGGCGGTGTGGGCGGCGGTGC